>CAMOUE010000006.1 GCA_946626265.1 uncultured Eggerthellaceae bacterium
AATGGCGCCCCAGGGCCGATTCGAACGGCCGACACCCGCTTTAGGAGAGCGGTGCTCTGTCCCCTGAGCTACTGGGGCGTAGGCGGTATTGTAGCAAATTCTGCCTAATTGTCATCATCTTCGTCGGAATCGGTCGTTTGGCTCGAAGCCGCCGAAGCGCTCGCGTTCGTGCTCGCGGCAGCGCTGCTCGCGCTCGGGGTGGGCTCCGGCTTGGATGGGTCCTCGGCGAACTCGACGGACAGGCTCACGTCGCCGAGCACATTGGAAAGCGTGACGGACGTGGCGGCTCCATAGGAGTTGCCGTTCGAGTCGTAGACGCCCGACACGACGTAGCCGCTGTTGGGCGAGATGTAGAACGTGACGCTGCCGCCTGACATCACGCTCGTGTACTCGGGCGAGACGGAGCCGGCAGACGGGTCGTTCGAGTAGGCCGATGCCGAGAAGTACTGGGCGCCCGTGCTGATGACCAGGCTGATAGTCGATCCGCTCTTGGCTTTTTCGCCGGCGCGGGGCGACTGGCTGACGACGGCGCCTTCGGGCACGTCGTTGTCGGGAGCGTAATCGACGACGACTTCGAACCCGGCGTTCTTGAGCTCGGCGGTTGCCTCGCCCTCGAGCGATTTGACGACGTCGGGAACCTTGATCGTCTCCTCGCCGGCCGACAGGATGTACGTTACGGTCGAGCCCTTGTCGACGCGCGTGCCCGCTGCCGGGGTTTGGCGCATGACCTTGTTCTCCTTGATGGTGTTGGAATGCTCCGCTGCGCCCGCCTCGTATGCGAGGCCCACCTTCTGCAGGGCGGCGCGCGCGTCGTTTGCCGTCATGTTCGTGAGGTCGGGGACCTCCACCTGCTCGATGCCCTGCGACACCGAGAGGTTGATTTTCGTGTTGGGCTCCTGCATTGAGCCCGCATTCGGGCTTTGGCTGATGATCAGGTCCGCCCCGACCTTGTCGTTGTAGACGTAGTCGACGGCCCCGACGCTGAACCCTGCGCTCTTCAGATCGCCGGCCGCCGCGTCGACCGTCTTGCCCGTGACATCGGGGACCTCTGCGGTCTTGGGCGCGGTGAGCGCGGGGATGACCGTCTGGTACGCGTAGGCGCCGCCGCCGATGAGCGCTGCGAGCAGGATCACGACCGCGGCAACGCGGCCCCATCTGCGCGGTTTCTTGCCGTTCCCGTTCGGGTCTTTGCTCTGCATCCAGTTGGTGCCCTGGGCTTGCGCGCCGTTGCTCGCCGACCCGCCCATGACGGCGGTTTTGTCCGTCTCGATTTGCGCCGGGGGAATGACGGGGACGACGTTCGTGATGAGCGCGGTGTCGGCCGCGGCCATGCCGCCGATGTTCACTTGGCGACCGGACAGGAAGTCGTTGAGCGCATGGCGCATGTCGCGCGCCGTCGCGAAACGCGCGCGCGGGTCCTTGCTCATGGCCTTCAGGATGATGGCTTCGAGCGAGGGGTCGATGGCCGGGTTCACCTCTCGCGGCGGCACGGGGGTTTCCTGCACCTGCTTCAGCGCGACGCTGACCGCATCGGGCCCGTCGAAGGGAAGCTGGCCCGTCGCGGCCTCGTAAAGGACGACGCCGAGCGAGTAGATGTCGCTCGCTGCGGTGAGCTCCTTGCCCTGCGCCTGCTCGGGCGAGATGTAGTGCGCCGTGCCGAGGACCTGCGACGTCTTCGCCTTGACGGAGTTCTTTGCGCGCGCGATGCCGAAGTCCATGACTTTGACGTTGCCGTCAGGCTGGACCATGATGTTTTGGGGCTTGATGTCGCGGTGGATGATGTCGAGATTGTGCGCCACCGCGAGGGCCTGGCAAACCTGTGAGCCGATCTCGGCGGCTTTGCGCTGGCTGATCGCGCCGCGTTGCTTGATGGCCGTCTTGAGGTCGGAGCCCCTCACGAACTCCATGACGATGTACGACGTGTCGGAATCCTGACCCCAGTCGTAGACGTTGACGATGTAGGGGCTCTGGAGGTTTGCCGCAGCCGCCGCCTCTTGGCGGAATCGGGCTGTGAATGTCGGGTCTTCCGCATATTGGGGAAGCATGATCTTGATGGCGACGGTACGTCCGAGGACGTTGTCCTGGCCTTGGTATACCTCCGCCATGCCGCCGATGCCTATGCGCTCGCCGATCAGGTATCGGTTACCCAGCAATCTCCCTGTCAAATTCCCTGCCACGACTATTCTCCTTCATGCTTCGTGTTCGTGTTTAAGCGGCGATTTTGTGCACACGAATCATTAGCGTATATCATCCTACAAAATTCCCTTTAGTTGTAGTGCCGTTTGCAAAACATTTCTCGCTTTTAATGCGGCGTTATCCGAGTTTTCGCTATCGATGGCCTGCTCGAGTATCACGGCGACGACGACTTCGGGGTCCTCGGCGGGGGCGTACCCGACAAACCAGCTGTCGTCGGCATCGTTGCCCGTCTCCGCGGTCCCCGTCTTTCCCGCGACAGCCGCGCTTTGGAGTTGGGCGTTGTATCCGGTGCCGTTGCTGACGACGCCCTCGAGCACGGTCGTCATGCGGTCGGCCGTCCTCTTGCTCACGGCTTGCTGGAACGTGGTCGGGCTTGCGGTGAAGCTGCGTTGCCCGTTCGCGTTGTAGATGCCCTCGACTAGGTAGGGATGCATGATGGTCCCGTCGTTCGCGAGCGCGCAGCCGACCATCGCCATCTCGAGCACGGTCGCGATCGGGCCCCCGCCCGCCTCGTCGCCGACGGGTTGGCCGACGGCCGCCCAGGCCGTCTCCCAAACGCTCATCTGGCGGGGGTCGGACATGACCGACATCGCGAGCGGGAGGTCGAAGTCGAGTTGCTTGTTGAAGCCGAACGCCTCGGCTCCCGAGGCGAGCACGTCGGCGCCGATTTCGACACCGAGCTGGGCAAAGGCGGTATTTGACGACATCTCGGTCGCTTGGGCGAGCGTGAGCTCGCCGTAGTCGTTGCCGTCGAAGTTCCTCACGGGGGCGTTGCCGATTTCCATCTCGCCCGGGGAGTCGAAGACGGTGTCCTCGCTGGCGATGTCGTTCTCGAGTGCCGTGGCGAGCGTGATCATCTTGAACGTGGAGCCGGGTGCGTACTGCGCCTGCGTGGCCCTGTTCAGAAGCGCGGTCGTGCCGCTGCCCGCAGCCGCTTCGTCGAGCACCGTGTCGAAGTCGGCGGCGTCGTAAGTCGGCGAAGAGGCCATCGCGAGGACGGCGCCCGATTTCGGGTCGATGACGACGCAGGCGCCCGTATAGCCCTCGATTGCCTGCTGAGCGGCGCGTTGCACGCCCGAGTCGATCGTGAGCACGATGTCGTGGCCTGGGGTGGTGATGCCCGCCTGCGCGTTGAGCACGTCGAGCCACGACGCGAAGTTCTGCTCGCCGGTCAGCGTCTCGTTTTGGCTCGCCTCGATGCCGCTCGTGCCGTACTTCGTGGAGTAGTAGCCCACGACCTGCGATGCGAGGTCGCCGGCGGGGTACGAGCGCGCATAGGTGCCGTCGTCGGTCAGGATGCTTTCGGCGAGCGTGACGCCGTCGTACGTTGCGATCGTGCCGCGCTTGACCGTCGCCTCTCGGGCGGCGGTGTGGTTGTTGCCCGGCATGTTCTGGTAGTCCTTGGCCTGCACGACCATGATGAGCGTCAGGTTCGCGACGAGGGCTACGAAGAGGAGCGAGAGCAGGACGATGGACGTCGTGAGCCGCTTGCCGAGCGAGACGCGCCCGAGCACGCTGTTGGCCTGCAGCATCGACGTCGCGTTTTCCATCTCCGCGCTGACGCCGGTGCCCTCGTCGCCGCAGCGGAGCAGGAAGCCGATCGCGATGAAACTGGCGAGCAGCGAAGAACCGCCCTGGCTCACGAACGGGAGCGTGAGGCCCGTGAGGGGGATGAGCCTCGTCACGCCGCCCACGATGATGAACGCCTGCAGGACGATGGTCGTCGTCACGCCTGCCGCGACGAGCGAGCTGAAGTCGCTTTTCGCGCGTGCGGCGGTCACGTAGCCGCGGATGGCGAAGCTGAGGTACACGAGCAGGATGCCGGCGCTGCCGAGCAGGCCGCATTCCTCGGCGATGGCGGCGAAAATGAAGTCGCTTTCGACGACGGGGATCTGGTCGGCGAGGCCGCGGCCGATGCCTACGCCGAACAGGTCGCCGTCGGCCATGGAGTACAGGCCCTGGAGCATCTGGTATCCGGCGCCTTGCGGGTCGGCGAACGGGTCGAGCCAGTTCGCGACGCGCACCTGCACGTGCGAGAACGCGAGGTAGGCACCTACGAAGCCAAGCGTTATGAGCAGGACGCCCACGACGAGGTAGAGTCGCTTGCCCGTGGCGACGTAGAGCATGGCGAGGAACACGAAGAAGAAGACGAGGGCGCTGCCGAGGTCTTTCTCGAAGATGACGATGAGAAGCGCGATGGCCCACATGACGATCATGGGCGCGAGCGTGCGGATGTCGGGCAGCCGGAACGGCCCGACGCGCCACGTGAACACGGAGAGCAGCTCGCGGTTCGCCGAGAGGTAGCTGGCCAGGAACAGGACTATTACGACCTTGGCCAGCTCGCCCGGCTGGAACGAGAACGGGCCGATTGACAGCCAAATCCGGCTTCCGTAGATTTCCTGCCCGACAAAGGGCAGCAACGGCGAGAGCAGAAGCAGGAAGCCGATGGCCATGAGCGTGTACTTGTAATGCGCGAGCTTTTCGAGGTTCCGCGAGAATGCGAGGACCAAGATCATGCATGCAACGCCGAGAAACAGCCAAATGACCTGGTTGTATGCGAGGTTTGGCGCAAGTCTGGTCACGAATGCGATGCCCGTGCCCGACAGCACGAACACAAGCGGGAGTATTGCCGGGTCGGCGTCCGGTGCGAAAAACCTGATGGAAAGGTGCGCGACGACGAAGGCGGCGAAGATGCCGATGGGCACGCCCAGCGTCGTGAAGCCTAGCCGCTGCCCCTGGTTTAGCGCGAGCATCGCGAACAGCAGGATGACGATCGGGGCCCCGACGCAGAGGAGCATGAGTTCGAGGCTACGCCGCGTCATTCCCCGGCTCCTTCTCCGCGGCGCTCGCCGATTCCGAGGCGGAATCCGTCGACGATGCAGATGCGGCCGCCCCGGACGCGGATGCCGCGGATGCAGACGCGGCGCTCTGGCTTTCCTTGGATGCGCCCTTCTGCGCCTCGATGTCGTCACGGTAGGACTTAACGAGCTCTTGGGCCTCTTGGAGGTCCTTGACGCGCATGCCCTTCTTGATGCTCGACGCGGCGGAAGGGGCGAGGTCGTCAATGTTTATGTCCGTGGTCTCGATCAGCTCGGAATACGTGAAGCCGAAGACGTCGCCCGGCACGCCGCGGTACACGGCGACCTTCCCGTTGTCCTCGGCGAGGTAGGCCGAATTGTGGAGGTAGGCCGAGCCGCCCCCGATCGTGCCGCCGAGGATCGCTGCGAGCAGGACGACTACGAGGACGATGGACAACGCGGTCTTGCGCCGGGCCTTTTGCCGGCGAGCCTCCGCGGGGCCCGTTGCGCTGGCGACGATGACCGTGACGTTGTCGGCACCGCCGGCCGCGATCGCCTCGTTCACGAGCGCGGCTGCGCAGCGTTGCGGGTCGGCGACGCGGTTCATGACCTCTTCGATCTTTTCGTCCGTGATCATGGCCGTCAGCCCGTCCGAGCAGACGAGCAGGCGATCGCCCGCCTCGACGTGAATCTCGTAGAGGTCGGGCACGGTGTCGGGGTCGTTGCCGAGCGCGCGCGTGATGACCGAGCGGTTCGGATGAATGCGCGCTTCCTCGGGGGTTATCTGACCTGCTTCGATCATGTTCGCCATGAGGCTGTGGTCGCGGGTGAGCTGGGAAAGCGTCCCGCCGTGCATGAGGTAGGCGCGGGAGTCCCCGACCTGCGCGATGACGAGCCGGTCGCCTTCGAGCATGGTCGCCGTGCAGGTCGTGCCCATGCCGTCGCGGCCCTCGCCCGACAGGGCTGCGTTGATGATTTCCCTGTTGGCTTGCTCGACGGCTTTGCCGAGTTCCTCGGCGTCGGCGTGCGATGGAGCGCATTCCTCGACGATGGTCACGCAGATTTCCGACGCGACCTCGCCGGCCGCGTGCCCGCCCATCCCGTCGGCAACCACGAACAGCGGTGGCTTCACGATGAGCGAGTCCTCGTTCTGCTCGCGGACGCATCCGACGTCGGTGCGGCTGCCGAATGCGGTTATGGCGCCGGTACGCGTGCGCTTTGTCGATTGATATGAACCGTGTCGTGCCATCTAGCTGCGCCTCACTCGGATGGAAACATCGCCAACGTTCACGACATCGTTCTCGTTGAGCGAGGTCGGATCGCTGATGAGCTGGCCGTTCACGGCAGTTCCGTTCGTCGAGCCGAGGTCTTCCACGAAAAGGTTCTGGCCCATCAGCGTGAAGCGGGCATGACGTGCGGACACGTAGCCCGCGCCGATGACGATGTCGGCGCTCGGCGAGCGCCCGACGATGACGGGGCCCCTCACGACGATGGAGACGCCGCGGAGCTCTTTGGGCCCTTTCTCGACTGAGAGGTTCCACGTGCGTTCCTTTTTACGCTGGCCGCGCACAAGCCCGATTCCCGTTCGCATGATGGCGAAGAGGAACAGGTAGAGCAATGCGACGAAAAGCAGACGTCCGATGAGCAGAACGACGTCTATCACAAAAGCCTCCCTCGTGTTCTGTAAATCGAGCCCGGTCCGCTGTCGGCGCTACACGCGTTGCGCGGCTCACAGTTGCCGGATGCGGGCATGATGGCGCTGCCCGCGCTTGCCGTGGGGCGCCATCCAATCGTTAGCGAGTAATCTCGAATCGAAAATCCGTCTTGCCGATGGTGACGATATCGCCGGGGTAAAGCGGATGGGATGCGACCGAGACCCCGTTGACCAACGTGCCGTTCATTGAACGGAGGTCGGTGATGACCCAAATCCCCTGGGCGTTCAGGTGCAGCTCGGCATGCCTGCGGCTTGCGTTGATGTCCTGGATGACGATGTCGTTGTGCGTTTCGCGGCCGAGCGTGATCGACGTTCCTGCAAGGTCGTACGCGCGCTGGTAGGTGAGGTCGACCAAGCGGGCGCGAACGGCGCGCTGGTCGGGAATCACGTCCAGGTCCGAGCCGTCGGCGAACGTCACCGTGGCGGGGGCTTCCTGCTCGACGGCTTCCTCGACGGGCGGTTGCACGTAATCGTAGCCGTCGCCCGCGAACTCGGCGCTATCGGTCGCCTTGTCGCGGTAATCCTCGAAGTCCTCGCTGTTGAACGTGTACTCGCCGTAGTCGATCGAACGGTCGATCTCCTCCTCGGGGACGTAGGGCAGCGGCGGCTTGCGCTTGGGCTGCTCGGGTTCCTGGCTCGCCGGCTCCGGGTCGCGGTAGCTGTACTCGAAGTTGCCATACCCGTTGTTCCAGGCGTCGACGGCGTATCCGTAACCCTGCTGCGCTTGGCCTGCGGATTGGGCACGGGGGATAATCCCGTAGCGCTCGAACTCCTCGGTGCGCAGCTGCTCGATGATGGGCGCTGCGACGATTTCGGCGATAACGTCGAACTTGCCGCGCTTGAGGCCCTCGTCGACCACGAAGCGCACGAGCGGGCTCCCGTCCATGACCAGTCCGTCTTGCACGGCTTTCGCCTCGAGGTACGTTTCCGTCTGGCCGGCCAGCGTGGGGTAGTGGCCGAAAAGGCGCTTGTCGTCGTCGGGATTGACGAGCACCGTGTAGAGCGTGGGAGCATATTCACGACCGGCGCCGACCATGGTCTCGCGGCGCATCTGCTTCTCGGCCTTCTTTGTTATTTGAACGGGTGTGATAGGCGCCTTTGACATTTTGTCCGCAGCACCCTCGAATGTGTCTTCCATTCGGTTCTCAAACTTCGAGAAAAAGCCCATCGGTACTCCTTGTTCGCTGCGTTTAGAGTCGTTTCTCGTATGCCATAGTGGGGTTCATTATCCTGCTATGCGTCGTACGTTTTCAAGGCGCAGGCTGCTAACAGTGCGATTTCCACAAGAATTTGGAACCGAATTGGAACGTTGCTGAAAGCGTTTTACGTTTCTGTTGGGTCGACAACCCGCGGGAACTCGCGACCTGCGCAGGGATGCGAGTGCTCGAGGAGTTTCGCTCAAGCTAACTTTGAAGCATGGGGCGTATGCCGCATGGCGTGTGGGGTTTTGGGTATTTGATGGTTAGCCGTTCGTGATTGCACAAGCCGCGAATCTGCGATATACTGCCAAATCGCACTTGAAAAAGTGCTGTTGCCAACGTGGCTCAGTTGGTAGAGCAGCGCACTCGTAATGCGCAGGTCACCGGTTCGAGTCCGGTCGTTGGCTCCACAAACGAGGGCGGACCAGAGTTTTCTGGTCCGCTTTGCATTTTCGGCACTCTGCCGTGGCCGTCGCCCGGGGACGGCGCATTTGCGGGAAGCCATTGTCTCTTTCCCGAACAATTGTTGCGACCTGGGTATTTGCAGTTCCAAAGCGTTTCCCGACAAGAAACGTGAAACATAGCCCGCGAAACATAGCCCGCGAAACGCAGTCCGCGAAACGCACCTTTCTGCCCGCGCGCCGTAAAGCTTGCAATAGCCGAAATACCGAGATACCAGGCAGCTCTTAAGAGTTAGCCGTGTCTAAACCCTGCAAAACGCACACGCAACTGGAATATACGTGCACGGGGGACGCCGGTTGCACGTATTTTCCAGTTGTGGGTGCAAATCCCGCAAGTTAGCCGTGTGCAACCAGGCATTTCGCACACACAATCGGAATATGCGTGCAAAGTCGGAACCGCTTGCACGTAATTTCCAGTTGCGTGTGCGTTTTGCAGGGTTTAGCCCAGGGTAACTTTAATAATTTCCAGTAGCCTGAATTATGAGTTCCTAGGCTACTGGCAGCAGGCGGAAGGCTCGGCGTGACAGCCCGAGGCATAATTGACAACATCGAGAGCCCTATCGGACGCACCGAAACGCAGCTAGGCGACTACGGAGGGCCAAGCTACAAGATTGTCGGGCAATCTGTGACGGCGGCAATAAACCCCGATACAAACAAGCTGGTCACAACATTGATCTGAATCCCTATGGCGTTACGTTGCGCAGCGCGCTAGATGCCATAACTCACCGAGAACGAGAGCGCCGGTTCGTGGCGTAACGACCCTGAGAAGCCACTACTGCCCCGCTCCGGCCCCCGCCGCCCGCCGCCTGCACGCCGCCCGCCGGTCCGCCGCCTGCACGCCGCCCGGCAAAAGTGTTGACTGCAAATACGCACTTGTTTAGTGAATAATGCTGCAAATAGCGGCTTGTCTATATAAACAAGTGCGTATTTGCAGCGTTTTCAGGTATACAAGTGCGTATTTGCAGTCAACACTTTTGAATCCTTCAACGCGCAACGTGTCGGCGCGATCGATTGCTCAATGATGTGTTGTACCTGTCCCTTCGCATCATTTCCTCTATCATGGTGAGGTGATGTAAAACCGAAAGGGGGAGTCGTGTCGATCGTCAACAACGAATCCGGCGTCTACGCCGCAAACATCGTGCAAAACGCCTCAGGAGCTCCCGAAATGGACCCAGCATTCAAGGCGATCTACGACAAGTTCGCCAAACGTGTTTGCTGGATCGACGGCAACGTCACCCCGGGTGCGTTCCAGATGAACACGGCGTGGTATTCGGCGGTACCCGAGCGCGATCCGATTTTCGAAGAGCATTGTCACGACGACAGCGACGAGCTCATCGGCTTCATGGGGTCGAATCCCGATGACCCGAGCGATTTGGGGGGCGAGATAGAGTTCACTATCGGCGGCGAGCCCCATCTCCTCACGAAGTCCTCGATCATATTCGCGCCAGCCGGCCTGCCCCACAACCCCATGAGAATCTTGCGCGTCGACCGTCCCATATTCCATTTTTCGGTCGTCACGTCGGCAACCTACGACGGGTCGAACACGTACAAGTAAAAACCTAAAGCGTGCGGGCGCCGACGGGGATGGACGTCGGGCAATCTATCTGTGATTCGCCGCAACGCTCGCGCTATACTTTAGGGCATTGGCAAAGCGGCAAAAAGGAGTCTGCATTGAAACAAGGTGATGTCTCGGACGAAGTTCTGGCTTCCGGGCTGCCTGAAGCTGACCTTTACCTGTTCGGGAGGGGTGAGGCGCAGCGAGCGTATCTCGTGTTCGGCTGTCACAAGGTGTCCGGCCCAGATGATGTCGAGTCTCTTTACAGGTTCGCCGTATGGGCGCCGAACGCCAAGGGCGTCAGCGTCGTGGGCGACTTCAACGAGTGGGATGCGTCGGCCAACCCGATGGAGCAAGTGCGCGAAGGAATCTGGTCGTGCATCGTTTCGGGGCTCGAGGACGGTTCCACGTACAAGTATAGCATCATAGGCGCCGATGGAAAAGTCCGGCTCAAAGCAGACCCGTATGCCTTCCATTCGGAAAACGGCCTTGCCACCGCCTCGAAGGTATGGGACCTTTCGGGCTACGACTGGAGCGATGGCGAGTGGCTCGCAAAGCAGGAGCACGCAGACGTGCTCCACGAGCCAATGTCCATCTACGAGCTTCACCTGGGATCGTGGCGCGTCGGCGAGAACGAGACGTACCCGAACTACCGCGTCGTCGCGGACCAGCTGGTGGAGTACTGCAAGAAGATGGGCTACACCCACGTCGAGCTCATGCCCGTCACCGAGTATCCGTTCCCTGCCTCATGGGGCTACCAGGCGACCGGCTATTTCTCGCCGAGCTCCCGTTACGGCACTCCCCAAGATTTCATGTACCTGGTCGACGCCCTGCACGGCGCAGGCGTCGGCGTCATCGTCGACTGGGTTCCGGCGCACTTCCCGAAGGACGATTTCGCGCTCGCCCGCTTCGACGGCTCGCCGCTCTACGAATACGCCGACCCTCGCAAGGGCGAGCATGCGGAATGGGGGACGCTCGTCTTCGATTACACGAAACCGCAAGTCCAAAGCTTTCTCGTGTCGTCGGCGATGTTCTTTTTCGACTTGTACCACGTGGACGGAATCCGTGTCGACGCCGTCACGTCGATGCTGTACCTCGACTACGCCCGGACGGAATGGGTTCCCAACGAGAACGGCGGCAACATCAACCTCGAGGCGGTCGCGTTTATCCAGAAGCTGAACTCCGCCGTGCTCGGAAGCTATCCGGGCGTCGTGATGATCGCCGAGGAATCGACGGCGTTTCCGCTGGTGACCTGCCCGCCCTACGATGGCGGCCTCGGGTTCACGTTCAAGTGGGACATGGGCTTCATGCACGACATGCTTGAATACTGCGCCATGGATCCCTTGTTCAGGCGCGGAAGCCATGACAAGCTGACGTTCGGCATGATGTACGCGTTCTCGGAGAACTACGTGCTCGCGTTCAGCCACGACGAGGTCGTGCACGGCAAGAAGTCGATGGTCGACAAGATGTTCGGCGAGTACCTCCAGAAATTCGCGACGCTGCGCGCCTTGATGGGGTGGCAGTTCGGCAGGCCTGGGAAAAAGCTCACGTTCATGGGCTCCGAATTCGCCCAGTTCATCGAATGGGACTACAAGAAGCAGCTCGATTGGTTCCTGCTTGACTACCCCATCCATTCGGGCATGCAGGCGTATTCGGCCGAGTTGAACGCGTTCTACCGCAGCCATCCGGCTTTATGGAAAATCGACGACGGCTGGGCCGGGTTCGGCTGGGCCAACGTCGACGACCGCGACGAGAGCTCGATCGCGTTCGTGAGGTACGCCAACGACGGAAGCCCCGACGTGCTGTGCTGCTACAACTTCACGCCGAACCCCGTCGAGGGGTTCGTGGTCGGCTTGCCTGCCGAGGGCAAGCTCACCGAGGTCCTGAACAGCGACGACACGCGGTTTGGAGGCACGGGGGTTTCAAACTCCAAGCCCATCACCGTCGGCGACGAGCCGTTCGGGGGCCAGCCGTGCAGCGCATCGGTCGACCTCCCGCCGCTTTCCGCGGTGTATTTCGAGTACAAGAAGACGAAGAAGCGCAAGACGAAATCGCGTGTGAAAACTGATGGCAAGTCTGGGAAAAAAGCCCACAAGAATATCGAGGAGGATGCATGAGCGAACGTAAAGAATGCGTGGCTATGATTCTAGCCGGCGGTCAAGGAAGTCGTTTGGGCGTTCTGACCAGGTGGCGTGCGAAGCCGGCGGTGCCCTATGGAGGAAAGTACCGCATCATCGACTTCCCGTTGTCGAACTGCACGAACTCGGGCATCGACGTTGTGGGCGTGCTCACGCAATACGAGCCGTTTGCGCTGAACAGCTACATCGGCAACGGTGCCCCGTGGGACCTGAACAGCAACAACGGCGGCGCGTACGTGCTGTCGCCCTACACGCGCGTGGGTGACGAGGGCCGTTGGTACGAGGGGACGGCTGACGCCATCTACCAGAACATCCGGTTCATCGACCGGTTCGACCCCGAGTACGTCGTCGTGCTCTCGGGCGACCATATCTACAAGATGGACTACAGTGCCATGATCCAGTTCCACAAGGACAACAACGCGGACACCACCATCGCCGTCATGCCCGTGCCGATTGAGGAAGCGAGCCGGTTCGGCATCCTGGCAACCGACGACGAGGGCCGCGTCACCGACTTCGTCGAGAAGCCGGCCAATCCTCCCAGCAATCTCGCCTCAATGGGCATCTACGTGTTCAGCTGGCAGATAGCTCGCGAGTACCTCGTGAACGACGCCGCATCCGACGCAAGCAGCCACGATTTCGGCAAGGACGTCATCCCGGCGATGCTGGCCGGCGACGAGCGCCTGTTCGCGTTCCGGTTCGAAGGCTACTGGCGCGACGTCGGCACGATCGACAGCCTGTGGGAAGCCAACATGGACCTGCTCGACAGCACGTCCGGGCTCGATTTGGCTGACAATACATGGAAGATTTACTCCCGCAACCCGAACTTGCCGGCAGCGCGCATCGGCTTCGGCGCCAGCCTCGACGAGTGCATGGTCGCGGAAGGCTGCGGCGTAGAGGGGTCGGTCAAGCACAGCTTGCTGTTCCAAGACGTCTACGTCGGCAAGGGCGCGAAGGTCATCGACAGCGTCATCATGGCGGGCGCCAACATCGGTGACGGCGCAGTCATCGAACGCGCCGTGGTTGCCGAAGGGGTCGAGGTCGGCGCGAATGCCCGCATCGGCGAGCCGGACGGCGATTTCGTCGTCTTGGGCCCCGGGTCTCATATCGAGGCGGGCGTCAAGGTGGCGGCGGGCGTGTCCGTCGAGCCCGACGCGATCGTCAGGTCCACATCCGAATCGAACGAGCAATAGGGGGCGCTCATTATGAAAGACACCTTTGCCATTGTCTACGCTGGTCATGGTAATCCTCTGCTGGGCGACCTGATTGCGCATCGCGCCGTGGCGGCGCTGCCTTTGGCCGGCCGTTTCCGCACCATCGACGTGCTGCTCTCGAACATTTCCCAAAGCGGCGTCCGCAACGTGGGCGTCATCATGCAGCGTAACTTCCAATCGCTCGTCGAGCACATCGGCTCGGGCGACGCGTGGGACTTGAGCAGCAAGAGCGGTGGAGTCGCGTTGCTCACGCCGTTCGACCAGGGGCTGGGCACCGGTTTGTACCAGAGCTTCGGCGACGCCCTGTTCGCGAAGCGCTACTACATCAATCGCCAGCATGCCAAGTACGCCTTGCTCCTGGCGTCCGACATGGTCTACCGCGCCGACTACAACGAGCTGCTCGAGCACCATATCGCGACAGGTGCCGACCTGACCGTGCTCTACTCGCGCGAGCTGCGCCTGGCGAAAGGTGACCCGACGCATTTGGCCAACTTGAAAATCGACGAGGACGGCTGGGTGACGGGGGCCGAGTTCGGGCCCGTCGGCTCTGAAGGCGGCTGCTTCAACCTGGGCGCTTGCATCATGGAGAAGGACTTGTTGCTTCGTCTCGTCGAGGATGCATGCGCAGAGGGTCGCTACAACTTCGTGACCGACATCATCGAGCCCGCCTTCGGCGACCACAAGGTCGCTGCGCTCGAGCACAAGGGCTACTCGGCTCGTCTGACGAGCGTGAAATCGTATTTCGACATGACGCGCGACATGCTCGACTACGACGTGCGCCGGGAGCTGTTCTACGAGAACGGCCCGGTCTACACGCGCGTTATGGACGCGCCGCCCGTGCGCTATTCGGGTGGTTGCGAGGTCGAGAACAGCGTGTTCGGCAACGGCTGCATCATCGAAGGCCGCGTCGTTGGCAGTGTCGTGTTCCGTGGCGTTACTATCGAAAATGGCGCCGACGTCGAGAATTGCGTTATCATGCAGGATTCGTACATCGGGGCAGGCGCTCATTTGCGCAATGCCATTATCGACAAGGACGTTGTCGTGCATCCCGGCGCTCGCGTCGTCGGCACTCCCGACACGCTCGCCGTCGTCCGCAAGGCCTCGATTGTCGAATAGCGCTTATCGTTACAAGAGAAGTGTTCAATAGCGGTGAGTCGGGGGATTTCCCCCGACTCATTCATGAGTAGAAGGGACTTAATGTGACTGTCAAGAAGAGCACGGGTGCCTCGACGACTACTCGATCGGCAAAGACAACGCAGGCGACCGAGGTCGCAAGCGCAACGCCGAAGAACGCCGCCGCAAAGGCCGAGCCCGCGAAGAAGGTCGCGGAAGAGGCCGTGCCTGCAAACAAGGCCGAGCCCAAGGCCGAGCCCGCGAAGAAGGCCGAGCCCAAGGCCGAGCCCGCGAAGAAAGCTTCGACGACGAAAGCCGAGCCTGCGAAGAAGGCCACGGCGAAGAGGGTTTCCGCCAAGAAGGCCGAGCCGGCCAAGAAGACGGCGGCCGCAAAGGCCGATTCCGCAAAAGCGGCCGAGCCCGCGAAGAAGGCCGAGCCTGCGAAGAAAGCGGAGCCCGCGAAGAAGGCCGAGCCCGCGAAGAAGGCCGTCGCGGCCAAGAAGGCCGAGCCTGCAAAGAAGGAGGCGCCCGTCGCGCAGGTTGAGGCCAAGGAGGAAGCCGTCAAAGAAGCCGGCGTCAAGAGCGTGGCGAAGGCCATAGCCGAGGTTGCCGCAAAGCCGGCTCCCGTCGAGGAGAAGCCGGCTGAACAGAAAGAACCCGTCGAGGCGGCCGCTGCCGAGGCTGTCGTTGCCGAGGCGGCCGCAACCGAAGCGCCTTCAGCGGAGGTCCCCGCAAACGAGCAGCCCGCTGCCGAGGCCCCCGCAAAAGAGGCCCCTGAGGGAGAAACACCTGCCGAGGAGGAGCCTGCCGAGCAGCTGCCTGATTTCAGCGAGGTGGGCGGCGTCTTGATCGCGGCGGCGGAGTGCGCTCCGTTCGTAAAGATCGGCGGCCTGGCCGACGTCGTCGGAGCGCTTCCGAAATACCTGAAGAAATTCGGCGTCGACGCGCGCGTCATCATGCCGTTCCATCGCCAGATCAAGGAGCGTTACGGCTCCCAGACGCAGCATATCTGCGACTACCAGGCGAGTCTCGGTTGGCGCTCGCAATATGTCGGACTCGAGAAACTCGAGCTCGACGGCGTGGTGTACTACTTCATCGACAACGAGTTCTACTTCGGCGGCCCCGTCTATTGCGGTGGCGAATTCGAGGGCGAGCAGTACGCGTTCTTCACGCGCGCGGTTGTCGACATCATCCCGCAACTCGATTACGACGTGCGCATCCTGCATTGCAACGACTGGCACACTGCCATGATGCCCTTGCTGGTGAAAACGCAGTACCAAGGCGGCATGCAGGCGGGCCTGCGTACCGTCCTCACCATTCACAACCTGCATTTCCAGGGCCAGTTCTCCCATGAGTTCGACCGCGATCTGCTCGGAGTCGACGACTCGCTCGCGACGCCGCAGTTCGTGGAGCACTACGGATGCGACAACATGCTCAAGGCGGGCATCGTGTTCGCCGACAAGGTGACGACCGTCAGCCCGACGTACGCGCGCGAGATCTGCGAGCCCGCGCTCGGCGAAAGCCTCGACGGCGTCCTGCGCTCGCGAGGCGGCGATCTGTGGGGCATCTTGAACGGCATCGACGTTGACGTTTGGAATCCCCAGACGGACGAGGCGCTTCCCGTGCGCTATTCGACGAAGAGCCTCTGGCGCAAGGCGAAGAACCGCGACGCGCTGCTCGAGGAGCTCGGGCTCGAACCTGCCGGCGAGAACACCGCCGTCATAGGAATGGTCGGCCGCCTGACGCCTCAAAAGGGCGTCGACCTCGTGCGTTACGTCCTCGACGAGCTCATGTACGAAGACGTGCGCGTGATAGTGCTCGGCTCCGGCGACGAGGAATTCGAATGGTTCCTGCGCGACGCCGAGAACCGCCACAAGGGGCGCCTGTGCTCGTACATCGGGTATGCGGGCGAGCTGTCGCATCGCATCTACGCCGGCAGCGACCTGTTCCTCATGCCGTCGCTGTTCGAGCCGTGCGGCATCTCCCAGATGATCGCGATGCGCTACGGCACGCTGCCCATCGTGCGCGAGACGGGCGGGCTCAAGGACACCGTAATCCCCTACAACGAGTACACCGGCGAGGGCAACGGATTCTCGTTCGCCAACTACGACGCGGGCGAGATGCTCGGCGTCATCCGCTGGGCCTTGGGCGTCTGGCGCGACGCCGACGTGCGCAAGCGCCTGATGACGCAAGCCATGGAGAGCGATTTCAGCTTCGACCGGTGCGCGCGCACGTATGCCGAGCTGTATCGCTCGCTGTAAAGACGCGGGGCCGGCTTACCTGGCGGGACGGCCCGAAGAAGACTAGAAAGCAAAATGCTCATGAAGAAGACGACAGAAGTCGACAAGAAGAAAGTGGCCGAAGTGCGCGAGCGCATCGAGAAGCGCGTGCGCAGCGAGTTCGGCGTGACGGCCAAGTCGGCCGTGCTGCCCCAGATTTACGAAGCGGCGGCGCTGTGCGTGCGCGACGAGGTCATGGACGCGTTCGCCGCCGAGCGGGAGCGTTCTCAGAAATCGGGCGATAAATGCCTGATCTACCTGTGCGCAGAGTTCCTCATTGGTCGCGCGTTCTCGAACAACCTGGTGAACTTGGGCCTGTACGACACGTACGCGGCGGCGCTGGCCGAGATGGGCTACGACCTGGGCGAGATCGAGGAACAGGAAGCCGACGCCGGCTTGGGCAACGGCGGCCTTGGCCGCCTGGCCGCCTGCTTCCTCGACAGCCTCTCGACCCTCGAGATGCCCGCCATGGGCTGCGGCATCCGCTACGAGTACGGCTTTTTCCGCCAGGACATCAAGGACGGCTGCCAGGTCGAGTCGCCTGACGCGTGGCTCGAGGGCCGCGACGTCTGGTCCGCCGAGCGCGCCGACCGCGTATTCGAGGTGAAATTCGGCGGCCAGGTCGAAGAGCTCTGGAGCGAGGACGGCAAGCTGAAAGTCGAGCAGCACAACACGCGTACGGTGCTCGCCGAGGCGTGGGACATGCCCATCGTCGGTTACGGCAGCAAGCTGCCGGCCACGTTGCGCCTGTGGCGCGCCCGTTCGCCCCAGCAGATCGACTTGGCGCGTTTCAGCCGCGGCGACTACGAGAACTACAGCGAGGAACGCGATTTCCTCGAGGCTATCTCGAAGGTGCTCTATCCGGAGGACAGCCACCCGCGCGGTCAGCAGCTGCGCCTGTGCCAGTTCTACTTCCTGGTTTCTGCGACGGTGCAGTCGATCATCGACGCGCACAAGCGCCATTACGGCGACTTGCACTCGCTGCCCGACAAGATCGCTATCCAGATCAACGACACCCACCCTGCGCTCGCCATTCCCGAGCTGATTCGCATCCTCATCGACGAGGAGGAGTTCACGTGGGAAGAGGCCGTCGACATCGCGCAGCGCACGTTCAACTACACGAACCACACCGTCATGCCCGAGGCGCTGGAGAAGTGGGATGCCGAGACCATGCGCCGCTTCCTGCCGCGCGTCTTCCGCATCATCGAGACCATCGACGCACGCTTGCGCGACAGCATCTGGCAGAGCCATCCGGGCGATAACGACCTGGTATCGCGCTTGGCTATCATCCAGGGCGGGCAGGTGCGCATGGCGAACCTCTGCGTGCTGATGAGCGGGCACGTCAACGGCGTGTCGCAGCTGCACGGGCAAATCCTGCGCACGACGTTGTTCCGCGACTTCTACACGGCTTATCCCGAGCGGTTCCTGGGCATCACGAACGGCGTGACGCAGCGCCGCTGGCTCGGCGTCGCCAATCCCGGTTTGCGCCAACTCGTAGACGAGACGATCGGCGAAGGGTTCATGAAGGATTGGCGGAAGATCGCAGAGCTCGAGCCCTATGCGCAGGATGCGGCGTTCCGGAAGAAGTTCGATGCGGTGAAGGCTGCCAACAAGAAGTCGTTCGCCGAGTGGATGGCCTCGAGCCGTGGCATCGAAGTGAACCCCGATACGATCATCGATGCGCAGGCGAAGCGGCTGCATGAATACAAACGCCAGCTCATGAAGGCAATCCATATCCTGGCGCTCTACGACGACATCGTAGACGGCCGCCTGACCGATTTCCCGCCCACGACGTTCGTGTTCGCGGCCAAGGCCGCGCCGGGGTACCGTCGGGCGAAGGACATCATTCGCCTGATCAACGCCATTTCGACGCTTATCGCGTCCGATGAACGCACGCGCGACCTCATTCCCGTCGTGTTCCTACCGAACTACGACGTGACGGCGGCCCAGCACCTCGTGGCTGCCGCTGACATCTCCGAGCAGATCTCGACTGCGGGCAAGGAGGCGTCCGGCACGGGCAACATGAAGTTCATGCTGAACGGCGCCATCACGCTGGGCACGATGGACGGTGCCAATGTCGAGATTGCCGAGCGGGTGGGCGAGGACAACATCTTTATCTTCGGCGCGACGGTCGACGAGCTCGACCGCATCAATGCCGAAGGTTCGTACAACCCGCGTGCCATCGTCGACGCCAACCCGCGCCTGGCTCATGCGCTCGGTCATCTGATCGACGGCAGCCTGCCCACGTCGGACGGCAGCCGCTTCGAGGATCTGTACTATTCGCTGCGTCCCGACAACGGCTGGGGCGACCAGTTCTTCGTGCTGCACGACTTCGCCGCGTACGACGAGCGCTTCTTCGACGTCATGAAGGCGTATCAGGATCGCGACCGCTGGTTGACCAGCGCCGTCATCAACACCGCAAAGGCCGGCTATTTCAGCTCCGACCGGTCGATCGAGGACTACAACGAGCACGTCTGGCATTTGCGCTAGCGTAGAGCGAAGGCGCCTCGAATCGGATTCGAACGAGGCGGGGCGCCTTTAAAGCGCGATTGCCCAAGGAGGGGAATTGGCGACAATCGAAGAACTGCGTATGTCGGTTGCCCATGATCCGTGTCGCATCGAGTACCGTGAACCTGCGGGTGCCGTGCCTACAGGTACGCCCGTCACGCTGAAGCTGCGCGTGGACGAGTTCGCGAAACCTTGGTTTTCCGAGGTTCGCCTGCTCGTCGGCGAGCCGGGCGGTAGCATCGAGAGCCTCGAGTGGCGCGTCGTTCCTCTCGAAGAAGAGCGCGGCGGCTATCGTGCCCATATGCAAGCATCTGATGGGCCCCGTGTGGCGTTTTACGCGTTCGAACTGGTCTTGACAGGCGGCGAGAGCTTTTTCTACGTGCCCCGCGCCGATGGCCGTTCGACGATGGGCGAACTCGTCGTTTCTGGCGTCGACGGGACGTGGGGCGATGATGGCTGGTCGTATGCCGACCATCGCATCGAGAAGCCCTCTTCGGGGCAGTACGGCCTGGAAGGGCCGAAGCCCGGTTTCCAATTGACCGTGTACGAAAGCGGTTTCACGACGCCCGAATGGCTTTCGGGTGCGATCATGTACCAGATATTTCCCGATCGCTTCGCGCGAGGTCGGCGCGGCGCGCTCGAGAAGGGGCTGGCGGCCCACGCATCGATGGGACGCCCGGTCAGGCTGCATTCCGACTGGAACGAAGAGCCGGAATGGGAGGGGACTTTCGGCGACGGCGGGGAAGACGACCCCGTGTACGATCCGATCGATTTCTTCGGCGGTACTTTGGCAGGGATAAGGGAAAAGCTTCCGTATCTCGCCTCCCTCGGCGTCGAAGTGCTCTACCTGAACCCCGTTTTCGAGGCACGCTCGAACCATCGTTACGACACTGCGGATTACGAGCGGATCGACCCTTTGCTCGGGACGAACGGGGATTTCAGGAAGCTTGCGTCCGCGGCCCGCAAGCAGGGCATTTCGATTTTGCTCGACGCGGTGCTCTCGCATACGGGAGATGACAGCCGCTACTTCAACGCATTGGGCACGTATGATGAGCCCGGTGCGATCCAGGGGTCCGATTCGCCCTATTTCGCCTGGTACGATTTCGAGCATCCCTCCGAGGGGGCGTCCTATCGTTGCTGGTGGGGCTACCCGGCGCTTCCCGAAGTCGACGAGCGCAACGGTTCATGGCAGCGCTACATGTTCGGCGGCGCGAACGGCCCTCGGGGCGTGCTGGCTCAATGGCTCGACCGCGGGGCTGGCGGTTTTCGCCTCGACGTTGCCGACGAGATACCCGACGAGGTGCTCGAGGAGCTCCGCGAATCGGTGAAATCGGCGAAGCCGGACGCGGCGATCATCGGAGAGGTCTGGGAGGATCCGACGACCAAGGTCAGCTACGGCTCCAGGCGAACATATGCGTTAGGCGGGTCGCTTGACTCCGTCATGAACTATCCGCTGCGTGCCGCGCTTCTCGGATTCGCGTTGCAGTCCGTCGACGCATACCAGCTCTGCACGTTTCTCAAGCTGCAGCAATCGAATTACCCGTCGGCTTTCTACCGATGCGCGATGAACCTGCTCTCGTCCCACGACGTCGAGCGGGTGCGCAGCGTCCTGGCCTTCGGGCAATCGCTCAAGCAGTTCGACCGGTTCGGCCAATACGAGGCCGTGTCGGCGATCACCGCCGAACAGGACGAGGCCGGCGCGCAGCTTCAGCGGATGCTCGTTGGACTGCTATACGCACTGCCAGGCTCGCCGTGCATCTACTACGGCGACGAGAGGGGCATGCACGGGGGCGGCGACCCGTTCTGCCGGGCGACGTTCCCGTGGGATGGTGCCCGTCGGGATTGCGGCGTCGACGTGACTGACGCCTATCGCGAGCTTGGGGCGATTCGCAAAGGCTCGGACGCTTTGCGAGAAGGGCCGTTCGCCTGCTACGCCCTCGGGCCCGATGCGCTCGCCGTCGTGCGCACGGCAGGCGAAAGCGAAGATGGTGCCTCGTGGGTCGTCCTCGTCAATCGCTCGGATCGCGCGGTCTCGGGGGCGTTCGATGCGGCGTGCATCCTCACTGCCCGTGCGCCGCGAGAGTGGAAGCCGGCACATGAGTGCGATGGCGGGCGCGTGACGAGCGAAAGCGGCATCGTGCTCTATACGGCGCCTCCTCGTCGTGCGGTGTATTTCAGCAGCTCGGCAGGTGCTTGCTAACGTATTCGATGAGGGGGCCACGCTCATTGACGACCTTTTCGTCGATGACGGCCGCAAGTGCGCATTTCAACAGCCGGCCTACCTCCGGCCCCCGTCCAACGCCGAGCTCCATGATGTCGTGTCCGTCTATGGCAAGCTGCCCGATCGTGAACGCCTCTGCGGACGCCGTGACCTCCGCAAGCACCCGTTCGAGGTCGAACGCCAGTTCGAGGCGGGGTTTGCTCAGGTCCGACTGGGCGAGGGCATCGGCTTTCTTGAGCGCGACGAGCGCCTCGAACAGCTCTACGTCGCCGTCGAGTTTTTGCAACGCCCTTTTCACCGAGCGACGATCGGCGGCTATGACCACGTCATGCATTCTGACGAGCGTCAGGATCCGTTCGGACAAGGCGGGCGCGACGGACATTCGGGCCAGCAACCCGCGCGAGAGCGCGACGGACAGCTTCGGGTGCCCGTAGAAATGGGCGCGCTTGCCGTCCATGAAGAACGCGGCGGGCTTGCCAATGTCGTGGAGAAGCGCGGCCCAGCGGGACAATCGCGTTGCCGGACTGCGCTGCACGACCCACGCGGTATGTTCCCACACGTCATATATATGGTAAGGAGTGTGCTGGTCGAATCCGATGCAGGCGGCAACCTCGGGGATGACCGCCGTAAGAACGTTCGCCGTCTCCATGAGCGCATCGTGCACATGCCCTCCGAGCAGCAGCCCGTCGAGCTCGTGGGTGATTCGTTCGGAAGATACGTTCGCGAGGCGGAGCTTGTGCGACTGCATCGCGGAAAGCGTGTCAGGTTCGATGGAGAACCCGAGCTGCGAGGCGAACCGACAGCCGCGCAAGATGCGCAGTCCGTCTTCGGCAAAGCGCTTGGACGGGTCGCCGACGGCGCGGATGGTCCGGGCTTCGAGGTCGTCAAGCCCGCCGTGGCAGTCGAGCACGCCTCGTTCGGGGTGGCATGCGAGGGCGTTGATGGTGAAGTCCCTGCGTGCGAGGTCCTCCTCTATGGAGCGGACGAACGTGACCGAGTCGGGGTGCCGTCCGTCCGTGTAGGTTCCATCGGCGCGAAACGTCGTTATCTCAAGCGGGTGACCGTCGATTGACGCGGTTACGGTCCCGTGCTTCGTGCCGGTCCTGTGGACGGCAAACCCTTGCGCCTTCAGCGTCTGTTCGGTGTCTTCCCAGCTTGCGGCCGTGGCGATGTCGTAGTCGTTCACGTCGACGCCCAGAAGCGCGTCGCGAACGCATCCTCCGACGCACCAAGACTCGTAGCCGGCGGCCTCAAGCGCGCCAAGCGCGGCGCGCGCGTAATCGGGAATATGTATCTGCAGATGAGACTGTTTCATGTGCTTACCTGTTGAGAGGAAGTTAACCTCATTTTATCGCATAGCGCTTTGCTAGAATGTCGCAGGACGTCGTGGGGGACGTCTTTTATTGGAATGTGATAACGGTGGGGCGTGTATGTTCTCAGCTATAGCGAGCGTGTTGCAGTTAATTGTCCAGCCTTGTTATGCCCTGACGGGGAACTGGTGGATGGCGATTTTGCTGTTCACGCTCATAACCAAGGTGATTCTCTTTCCCATGTCCATATGGGTTCAGAAGAACTCGATTGTCATGGTCCAGCTCATGCCCGAGCTCAATCGCCTGAAGGTCAAGTACTTCGGCGATCGCGAGACCATCGGCGAGAAGCAGAACGAGCTCTACAAGGAAAAGGGCTACCATCCGCTCCTTTCCCTCATTCCGCTCGCCATTCAGATCATCATCCTGTTCGGCCTCGTCGACGTCATCCACTCCATCACCGATTCGGGCACGCCGGGAACGGAGTTCCTCGGAATGGTTCCGGTCACCGACGGTGGCCTCTCGTGGGTTATGCCGGTGCTGGCCGGCGCTTCCGCCGTCCTGCTCGGGTTCGCGCAGAACCGCATCAACCCGCTTCAGCGCGAGCAGTCGCGGGCTGAGAAGAACTTCACGAACGGCCTGTCGATCGGCCTCTCGCTCATCTTGGGCATCTTCGTCGCGACGGGCATGGCGTTCTACTGGATCGTCTCGAACCTGTCGGCCATCGCGATACAGGCGCTGGCGAACGTGGTCATGCCGCCGAAGAAGTACATCGACTACGAGGAGCTCGAGGCAAGCCGTGTGGAGCTAGACGCGCTGAACTCGCTTGAGAGCGACCGCAAGAAGAAGTGGTACCAGCGCGATCCGCTGGCGAAGCGCGAGAAGGACGATTACAAGCGCTTCTTCAACGTGGTCGGCAAGCACATCGTGTTCTATTCCGAGGGGTCGGGCTTCTACAAGTACTTCAAGGGCGCAATCGAATACCTGCTCAACAATTCCGATGCGACCATCCATTACGTCACAAGCGATCCCGACGACCAGGTTTTCAAGATTTCCGAGGAACAGCCGCGCATCCGCCCCTACTACGTCGGACAGAAGCGTCTCATCACGCTCATGATGAAGATGGATGCCGACATCGTGGTCACCACGCTCGGCGACCTCGACAACTTCTATATCAAGCGTTCGTACATCCGCAAGGACATCGAGTACGTCTACATGTTCCACCACATGACTTCGCTGCCCCTCACGTCGACCAAGGGCGAGTACGAACACTACGACACGCTTCTCTGCGTCGGACCGCACCAGGTCGCAGAGGACCTTGCGCTCGAGAAGCTGTACGGCACGAAGGCCAAGCGCCACGAGCTCGTTGGCTACGACTTGCTCGACGAGAACATCGCCGCCTACAAGAAGCTCGTTGCCGACGGCAAGGCGAAAAACGAGAAGCCGGTCGTGCTCATCGCTCCGTCATGGCAGGAAGACAACATTCTCGATCTGTGCATCGACGACATGATCGAAGGGCTCATGGGCCACGGCTGGCGCATCATCGTCCGCCCGCATCCGGAGTACACGAAGCGTTATCGGCCCCGTTGGGATGCCTTGCAGGCGCGCTACGAAGGCGTTTCGGAAGACGAGCTGTACTTCGAACGCGATTTCTCGTCGAACACGACCGTGTTCACGTCCGACATCCTGATCACGGACTGGTCGTCGGTGTTCTGCGAGTTTTCGCTCTCGACGCTCAAGCCCTGCGTTTTCATGGATACGCCCATGAAGGTCAACAACCCGGATTGGGAGAAGGTGGGCATCGAGCCGGTCGATATCTCGTTGCGCAACCAGGTCGGCGTGTCGCTCGATCCGGCGCAGGCGAAGAAGATCGACGAGGTCGTCGGAGAAATGCTCGCGAACCCCGATAAGTGGCACGACAGGATCGAGGAAGTGCGAGCCGGCCTCATCTCCAATTTGGGGCATGGCGGCGAAGCTGCAGGCGAGTACTTGCTGTCCAGCATGCTGGAAAAGCAAGAAGCCCGCAAGGCTGCCAGCGAAGATGGGGAGTAGCGTCGCGTGAACGTCCGCAGTGAAACACTCAAACGTCTCGTGCTCGTCATGCACGACCTCGTTGCCCTTCTGGTAATCGGATTTATTCTAGCTTGCGGGTTCACGGTTCCGGCGTATGCCTACGTCGACCCGTCGGTCATGACCTATACCATCCAGGCGCTCGCCGGCGTCGCCGTTGCACTCGGCGCCGTCGCGGGCGTTGCGTTCAGGCGAACGCGCCGAGCGCTCATGCGCATGCTGCATATCGACGAGAACGCGAACAAGGAAGTCGAGGGAGACGTCCATCGCATCCGCGACGGTGTTGCGCTCGCCGCCGCGAACGAGGCCGCTGCGACGGCGAAGGCGCAGACCGGGCGTTCTTCCCGGCGCGGTGCAAAGCAATCGGTGCTCGACGCTTATCGACCGAAGTGGTGGCAACGGCTCATCTTGTCGGCGATTGTGTCGGCGTTCGTCGTGTTTACGCTGTTCGTCGTGGCGCCGTACGAGATTATCTCCGCGAGTAAGGGCAGCCTGGCATTCGGCTTGCGCGACCTCTGGCAGCCGATCGCGATTTACTCGGTCGCGCTCGCCGGCATCCTTATCGTGGTTTTGACGTTGCTGCGCGGTCGCGCCTTCAATGCGGCGCTCATCATCTTGTTCTCGTTCGGTCTGTGCTGCTACGTTCAGGCGATGTTCTTGAACACGGGTCTGCCGAGCGCCGATGGCCGGGCCATCACGTGGACCGACTATCAGAAGCCGACGATAATCTCCGCAATCGTGTGGATTGCTCTGCTCGCCGTGCCGCTCGAGCTCAGCCGACTCAACCGTAAGGCCGCTCAGGGCGTGGCCGCAATCGTCTCGGTCGCGCTCGTCATCGTACAGGGCGTTGGCGTGGCGAGCCTGTTTGCCGCGCTCGAAGAGGCGCCTGTGGCCGATGGCAAAACCGTGTATACGGCAGACCAGTACATCCTCACCGAACAGGACATGTTCACGGTGTCGCCGAAGAGCAATGTCATCGTGTTGTGCCTCGACACGTACGATACGAACTTCTTGCTGCGCGTTCAGCAGATTGCGCCCGAGCTTTTCGACGAGCTCACGGGCTTCACGTGGTATCAGGATTCCGCGGGCTCGATGATTCCCACGCGTTACGGCGCTCCGTTCCTTTACACGGGCACGTATCCCATACCTGGTGAAGATATTCACGAATGGCTGGTGAACCGGCACGAAAGGTCGACGTTCCTTTCCGATCTGCACGATGCGAACTATTCGATCGGCTTGTATACGGACACGACCGGCACGGCAAGCATGCCCGAGGACCGCGTACGCGAGGTCGTGTACGACAAGACCGTCAACATCAAGCCGCCCGAGGAGGACGCGCCGAGCGTTCTCGACGAGCGTGGCATGATCAAGGCGATGGCGACCTGCGCCCTTTATCGTGATTTGCCCTGGCTGGCGAAGCCGTTCTGCTGGTTCTATACCGACGAGATCAATAACGCCATGACCGTGGATTACGAAACGATACCTCAGAATTGGGTTCCTTACACAATTGACGATGCGGCTTGGTTCAGCAAGTTGCAGTCCCAGGGTCTCTCGATCGATCCGAATGCCGACGAATACGCTGGAGCATATAGGTTCATCCATTTGCTCGGACCCCACGGACCCTATTCGATTGACGAAGAGGGCAATGGCATCGAGCCGGGGACGGGAAACCTCGACTCCGTCGCGCAAGGTTCGTTGTATATGGTGGACGATTACATCCGCCGCCTTAAGGAGCTCGGCGTGTACGACCAGAGCACGATTATCATTACGGCGGATCATGGCGATTGGTATATCACGCAGGCTCCTTTGACGATTCCGACAACTCCGATAATGCTTGCCAAGCCGGCTTATGCGCCTGACGAGCCGATGAAGATTTCGAAGGCGCCGATTAGCGCCTACGACGTGCTTGCCACGTGCATGAAAGGCGTCGAGGGTGCCGATGTCGAGAAGTACGGCCGACCGCTCGAGGATTATGCCGAAGGAGAGGAGCGCGATCGTCGCTACATCATGACAACGAGCGATGGCGTGCACGATGTCAGCCTGCTCGAGTACTCGATTACGGGCGACGTTCTCGATATGGGGAACTGGCACTTGACTGGAAACGAATGGACGTACCCTCCGAGTGGATCGGGTATGGAATAGCGAAACCTGAATCCATCTATATATAGAGATAGGGCCGCAATGACGATGCGGCCCTATCTCTATATATAGATGGATAGTTCTCGGCTCCCTTCCACTCTGAATGGGTATGAAATGTGAATTATCAATCAAACGGGTCCCGACGGATTAACTCTCGAGCCGCACCCCAATCCCATCCCGCATGAAAACAGAGTGCGAATTTGGGTGTCAAAATGGATGCCCAATCGCAGAAAGTTGAAGTATGGAGGCGCTGTGAGTGCCTACACGGAGCCGCGTGTGTCTAGCTTTTGAGACTCCGAAATTCCGAGCAAACCTATAGCTTGTGTTTTGAAAAGATAAAACCACATCCTTTAGGATGCAGAAATAAGGTTTTGTCGGCTTTGTGGAGAAGCGCGCGAACCGTTGACCCGCGGGGCGGGGGAG
>CAMOUE010000007.1 GCA_946626265.1 uncultured Eggerthellaceae bacterium
TTCATGCGTCGAAACCGCAGCAAGGGGGGCGCTCCCCCGCCGCAGCACATACACCCCTTACAAACCCCGTTCGATACGCAGGGTCAGCATCGCTCCGGTGTCGTATGCAACGCCGCCCTCCTCGTCATGGTCGCACACGACGTTGAAGCCGACGAGCCGATCGTCTGCGCCATCGCATTTCTGGTAGAGGCACACGACCGTCATGTCGTCGTCCTCGCGAACCTCGAGGTATCGGTCGTCTGAGAGCTCGATCGTGCCGGCGGAAATGAAAAGGATCCCGTTAACGGCAATCGTGTTAGTGGATATCGAGTCATCGAGAGCGTACTTGCCTTTGGCGCACTCGCCTCGAACATCCTCCCCCGCAAGCTCTGCGGCGATGACACGTCCTGCGCAAGCACCCTGCAAGGCCGCGTTCTTCCAAATGCCCACGACCCGTTTCTCGCCCGAAATGAGCTCGGTTGCCTGTGCCACGTCCCCCGCCGCATAGACATCGGGGTCGCTCGTGCACATGAACTCGTCGACGACGAGGGCGCGGTCAACCTCGAGCGTACCTGGTTTCACGAAATCGAGGTTCGACTTCATGCCGTGCGAGACCGAGATCTCGTCGAACACGCCGACCTCGCCGTTCGAGAACGTCACTTCGAGCTCACGGCCCTCGAACCCGCCTTCGACATCCTTGCGCACGACCGACGATATCGTCTGGCCGAGGCGCAGCTCGACGCCCTGTTCGCGCAACCCCTTCTCGAAACGCTGTGCCGCCTGCGGAAACGCGTTGAAGTCAAGCACGTGGTCGTTCATGCCCACGAGCGTGCAGGCCTTGCCGCGATTGAGGCAGGCCTCGAGCGTCTTGAGCGCCACCATAGACGCCCCGCTGATCAGCACGCGCTTGCAGGCGGGATTCTCGAGCGTCGTCTTCAAGCGCTCCGCATCGTCCATCGATCGGAGGACGAGCGGCTCGTAGGCATCATCGCCCTCGACTCCGGGAAAGCCCCAGCATGCAGGCGTCGCGCCCGTTGCAACCACGCATTTCGCATACGGGTAGTCCCCGGCCGCCGTCCTCACGACGTGCGCCTCGGGATCGAGCTCGACGACCGCGCTGTCCGCCAGCACGTCGAGCCTCAGGTCAGCAAGCTCTTCCTCGCTCCACGGAAAGCACTCCTCGTAGGACTTCTCCCCCCATGCGTAATACGAGGTGAGGATGGGGCTGTACGGAGGGATGTCCGTGTCGGAGAACACGCGCACCACCCCGTCGTACCCCGACGTGCGCAGCGCGATCGCCGCATTCACGCCCGCCGTGCCGTACCCGATGATTGCTACGACCTTATCGTTTTGAGTATTCATCGCCATCTCCGTTCCGCTACGCGAACACCTGCGCGAGCCAGTCGCCGTATTCCCCATACCACATGCTGTTGAGCTGGTAGAACACCATGTCCCAATCGAATTGGCTCTCGAAGAGCAGCTCAGTGTAGTGCTTGTTCGAGATAGCGCGCGGCTCGCTCATCATGCGGAACGCGTACGTGTAGGTGCACGTCGGGCACATCGTGACCACGGTCGACCCGTCGGGCGCGAACGAGAGCTTCGAATCGGCTTGCGTGGCCTGGCGTTCGGGCTGAAACGCGCTCACGGCGCCGCCGGCCCCGCAGCATCCATGGAAGATGGAAGGGGTCCGAGAATCGAGCCCGAGAACCTCGCACGTCTCTTCGAGATAGGTGCCATCGCGGTCCTGGCAAGATTTGGAGATGCAAATCGGGGTATCCGGGAGGGGCTTCTTGGCTTTGAAGCCGTGATCCGTCAGGAACGCCGAGAGCGACACGACCTCGACGTCGACCCCGGTACGAGCAAGCGCCTTACGCATGTCGTTAGCGCAGCCGGGGCAGACGCACACGAGCTGCTTCGCTCCCGATTGAGCGATCTCGCGCGAATTCAAATCGCACAGCGCCTCCGCGCGATCGAAGAAACCGGCGCTCTTGAGCGACGAGCCGCAGCAGTGGTCGATCATCGTCGTCTTGCCACCCAGCTGCTCGACGGACTCGAAAATCTCGCGCGTGAGCTCCGGGCCGTAGGCGGCAAGCGAACACCCGGGGAAGAATGCGACGTCAAACCCGGTTTCCGCCTCGTGCTCGTCCGTTTCGACATGACGGGTGAGATCGGTATAGCCGATGCCGTGGATAGCACGGTACGCCGTGAAGATATCCCATTCCTCGTCGACGAGCACGCTCGACCATGCATCGCGCGGTATGAGGCCGAGGTTCTGGTAATCGACGCGCGCGTTGTATATGAGGTCGCACACGTCGTTATGCGCGAAGCAGGTGTTCTTGCACGATGTGCAGAAGAAGCAACCGCGCACGGCCTGCGTCAGCTGACCGTCAGTGACAATCCGATATCGCAAGTCATCTACGTCTTCGGCTGCCCGCTCGTGCGCAAGCATCGCTTTCGCGATGTCACCGAGCGTCATATCGGCCGCGACGAGCGACTCGCACGCCTTCGTGCAATGCCCGCACTGCGTGCACTGTCCCGCGAATCTCCAATACGCATCGCTGCGTTCGAGCAATCCCATAGCCTCGTACCTCCCTAGACCGTGGCCAGAAGCGCGCTCGACAGCTCGAGCAAACGCACAATGTAACTACCTGCGGCAGCCTCTGTCGCCGCCGTGACGAGCCTGCCGATCCAAGCACCCGGATGCCCTTCGACGAACTCGCCGAGTTGGGACGCGATCTCCTCGGCGCGCTCGCCGTCGGCGGCATCGAGCGCCTCGGCGATCCGAATGCAAAGCGCGACCTTCACGTCGCCGAACGTCGGGAACTGCTGCCAGAACTCCGGCAACAGGCCGACCGTGCCGGTCTGGTTCATGGGCGCGAGAAGCGAATTGCCGAGAAAGGCGAACGCCTCACCGTAATTGGCCCATGTCTGGGCATCGCGTTTCATCATGAATTCCTTTCGGGGATCAAGCCTTGTCGACACTGCATTATAACCTCGATCAATCATCGAGATTGCACGGCTAGCCCAGCCCCATGGCCATGCCGAGCAAATATGCAGCCAGCGCAACCACCCAGGCGATGGCGCATTGCCCCACGACGATTAAGAGCGCCCACCTGCCGCCGAGTTCCCGCTTGATCGCAGCGATGGCGGCAACGCAGGGCGTGTAGAGCAAGCAGAACACGAGGAAGCTCGCCGCGGCAGCCGGCGAAAGCGCTGCCACAAGCGCCGACGGTCCGCTGAACAGCACGGACAACGACGAGACGACGGTCTCCTTCGCCATGAACCCGGCAATGAGCGCCGTCACGAAGCGCCAATCGCCGAACCCGAGCGGCGCGAACAACGGCGATACGAAACCGGCGAACATCGCCAGTATGCTGTCCTCCGGATCGTCGATCAGGGCAAGCTGCGGACTGAACGACTGCAGGAACCAGACGATGATCGTCGCGACGAATATGACCGTGAACGCGCGCGTGATGAAATCCTTCGACTTGTCCCACACAAGTCGCCCGACGCTTTTAGCGGAGGGCATGCGGTAGTTCGGCAGCTCCATGACGAACGGAACGGCCTCGCCCTTGAACGCCGTATTGTGGGTGACGAGCCCCATGACGATTGCGATCACGATGCCGAGCAGGTACAGCCCGATCATTACCAACCCGGCCTGGTCGGGGAAGAACGCCTGCGCCACGAAGCCGTAGATCGTCAGCTTCGTCACGCAGCTCATGAACGGCGTGAGCAGGATCGTCAGTTTCCGGTCTCGCTCGGACGGAAGCGTGCGCGTCGCCATGACGGCCGGCACCGTGCAGCCGAAACCCATGATCATGGGCACGATCGAGCGGCCGGACAGGCCGATCTTGCGCAACGCCCGGTCCATGAAGAACGCCACGCGCGCCATGTAGCCCGTGTCCTGGAGCAAAGACAGGAAGAAGAACATCACGACGATGAGCGGGAAGAACAACAGCACCGTCCCCACGCCGTTGTAGGCGCCCTTCAGGATGAACGACTCGAGCACCGGGTCGGCTCCGGCTGACTCGAGGGCCTCTGCGGTCGCATCGGTTACCGCGTCGATGCCCATCTGGATGAGATCTTGGAAGAACGGGCCGATGACGTTGAACGTCAGCAGGAATATGACGCCCATTATGACGATGAACATGGGGATGGCGCTCCATCTCCCCGTAAGCAGCTTGTCGATCGCATTGCTCCGCATGCTTTCCCTGCTCTCGCGCGGCTTCACGACCGTGCGAGACACGATGCGGCCGATGAAGGAGTAGCGCATGTCGGCTATGGCGGCGGCGCGGTCGAGTCCGCGTTCCTCTTCCATCTGCTCGACGATATGCTCGATCATCTCGATCTCGTTCTGCGACAGCTCGAGTGCTTCCAGGACGTGCTCGTCGCCTTCGGCCAGCTTCGTTGCGGCGAAGCGCGTCGGAATGCCCGCCCGAACGGCGTGGTCTTCGACGAGATGCATGATCCCGTGCAGGCAGCGGTGAACCGCGCCGCCGTTTATGCTCGCATCGCAGAAATCCTGACGTCCTGGACGCTCTTGGTAATGTGCCACGTGGATAGCATGGTTCACCAGCTCCCCGACGCCCTCGTTGTTCACGGCCGAGATGGGAACGACGGGAATGCCGAGCGCCGCCTCGAGCTCGTTCACGCGAATCGAGCCCCCGTTGCCCTGCACCTCGTCCATCATGTTCAAAGCGAGGACCATGGGCACATCGAGCTCCATGAGCTGCATCGTGAGGTACAGGTTTCGCTCGATGTTCGTGGCGTCGACGATGTTGATGATCGCACTCGGCTTCTCGTCGAGTATGAACTGCCGGGAAACGACTTCCTCGCTACTGTAAGGCGACATCGAGTAAATGCCGGGCAAATCGACGACGTTCGTCTTGTCAAAGCCCTTGATGGGGCCTTCTTTTCGGTCGACCGTTACGCCCGGGAAGTTGCCCACATGCTGGTTTGAGCCCGTCAACTGGTTGAACAGCGTCGTCTTGCCGCAGTTCTGATTGCCCGCAAGCGCAAACGTCAGCGTGGCGTCATCGGGGAGGGGGTTTTCGTCGGCGCGCGAATGGAAGCGCCCGCCCTCGCCTAGGCCCGGATGCTCCGCATCGGCGTCGGCGAGGTTCGGGTCGAACGCCGACACATGGTCGGAAGCTTTTGGATCGATGATTTCTATGTCGATGCGGTCCGCATCGTCCTTGCGCAGCGTGAGCTCGTAGCCGTGGATGCGAAACTCGAGCGGATCGCCCAGCGGCGCCTTTTTCACGAACTCTATATGCGCGCCCGGAATAACGCCCATGTCCAGGAAGTGCTGGCGCAACGCGCCCTCGCCTCCCACTTTCAGGATGACCGCCACCTCGCCTTCGGGCAAAGCCGAAAGCACGCTGGCGTTTTCGACGGCCGTCAGCTCCTTCTCCATGCGAAACGCCTAGCCCACGAGGCACGCGTCAAGCGCGGCCTCTATGGCGTCCTGGTCCATGTTTCGCCCTATGAAGACGAGCATGATCTGCCGATCGCCGCACTCTTCGTCCCACCTCTGGGCAATGCCGGGATTCTCGGCAAGCACCTGCTCGCGTTCATCGGCGGGAAGCGCCGCAACGAACGGGCCGTTGTCGATGAACACGCGCTGCGCACCCGCCTGCTCGAGCAAATAGCAGACGTCCGGCTGCTCGCTTACCCACACCATTCCCTTCGTGCGAATGATTGAATTCGGCCATTCGGCGGCGAATTCGGAGAACGCGTCGAGGTCGAACGGCTTGCGGCGCATGTACACGAAAGACGAGAAGCCGTACTCGAGCTCGTCGTCTCCATGGTGGTGATGGTGATGCGCATGACCGTGGTCATGGTCGTGGTCATGGTCGTGGTCGTGGTCATGGTCGTGATCGTGGCTTTCGCCGCCGTGCATCATGATGTCGAGCCACGCCGCCGACTCGTACACGGAATCGAAATCGAAGCGCCCGGTGTCGAGCAGCTCCTCGAGCGGCACGACCCCATGCTCGGCCTCGACCATAACCGCATCCCTCTGCAAGCTGCGCACGATTGCACGCACCTCGTCCACCTGCTCGGGCTTCACCAGGTCGGTCTTGTTCAGCACGATTGTCGTGCAGAACTCGATCTGCTCGACGAGCAGGCTCTCGACGTCGTCTTCCTCCAAGTCGTCGTCGAGCAGGCGCTCTCCGCCGTCGAACTCGTCGATCATCCGCGCGCAATCCACGACGGCGACGATGTTGTCGAGCGCCAGCGGCGCACCGCCCTCGACGGAGTCGTCGCAGAACTCCGAGATCGTGTAGGCGATGGGCATGGGCTCGCAAATGCCCGACGCTTCGATGACGATGTAGTCGAACTCGCCCGTTCCGGCGATTTCGCCGAGCTGGGCGGCCAAGTCCTCGGAAAGCGTGCAGCAGATGCAGCCGTTCGTCAACGGTATCACGCTGTCGGCCTGCGAGAGCCCGCCTTCACGTATCAGGCTCTCGTCGATGTTGACCTCGCCGATGTCGTTCACGATGACGGCCGCGCGCATGTCGCGATCGTTCGACAGGATATAGTTGAGAAGCGTCGTCTTCCCCGCTCCCAGGTAACCGGTCACGAGGATGATCTTCACGGGTTCGCGCCTTTCGGGCATGCTGGCCTCCTTCGCCTTCCAAATGATTCCCAAGAAGTATAGACCCAATGACGTCCACATCCCACGCCATAGTTCAGACAGTTTTCAGCTACGGCAGCGAAGAACCCATCATGCAAAGAACAACCAATGCGAAAAAACAAGGGAACGGGAGACAGACGTGAAGGTCACATGCGAATACTGCGATTCGTACGTAGAAGCGGACGAGAACATGAAATGCCCCCTCTGCGGCGCGGGACTTGGAGATGCCGTGCAAGCCGAACAGGCACGCGCAGACCAGAGGGAGGAGGAGAAGTTCCGGCGTGAATCGGAAGAAAAGGCACAGGAGGCAAAAGAGACCCATATCAGCGAGGTCATCAACGGCGTTGCGGGAGTCGCTACGGCGCTCGCCGAAGGCGTGGGCCTGGCTGGGTTGCGCGCATCGGACGCCGAAGACCATCCCCATGCAGGGTCGAACCGTCCGCCTGAGCCGCCCGATGGCCATCGTCCCCCTTTCGGGCAAGGCGGTCGGGGCCGCAGCCCGCATGACCGAATGCCGGAAGACACCGATTCGAGCCGCCCGGCAAACCGCATGGGCAGGCCTCATCGCTGAAAAGCAAGCCTTTCGGCCCGTCTCGGGAGCCCCGAGATGTCGCTCATGTGAACATTCGAATTCGACGTGGACACTCTTTGGGAACACGCTTATACCCTAGTAGAACGCAATTGAAAGATGGGACGCGCACGGCGCCTCATGTAGTCTGGAGGCGCAACTATGTCTGCTTTGCTGGAAGCGGTAATGCTCGTATGCTTCGGCCTCTCATGGCCCATCAACGCCATGAAGGCGTGGAAGTCGAAAACGGCCGTTGGAACGTCGAGCGCGTTTCTGGCCCTCATAACCTTCGGCTACATTGCGGGCATTGCCTCGAAATTCGTCGGCGGCAACGTGAACTGGGTACTTGCCGTGTACATCATCAACCTCGCCGCACTGGGGGCGAACTGGGCGATCTATGCCCGCAACCGGCTGCTCGACAAACGCCGCCTGGGACGGTAAACGTCCTGCGGTAAAACCCACCGTCCGTGCCCGAGAAGCCGAGCTCGGCGGCAGGACGCGTAGCCGCTTGCGCAGCTACTGACCCAATAGTTTCAAAACGCGAGCAGCTGTAGGCAAGCGTCCTGCCGCCGAGCTCGGCTTCTCGGGCGCGGACGGCAACGCGGGATCGCCTGCCAGGAAAAGAGCGTCTCCCGTCGTCGCGGACGGCATGATACACTCGTGCGGTTGTGTTTCGATAGCAAGGGAGCGTGTTGTGGCAGAGGAGAAGCGCGAGCATTTCAAGTCTCGCCTCGGTTTCATTTTCGTAGCGGCCGGTTGCGCCATCGGCTTGGGAAACGTCTGGCGGTTCCCCTACATCACCGGACAGTACGGCGGCGCGGCGTTCATCGTCTTGTACTTGATATTCCTCGTGGTGCTCGGCCTACCCGTCATGGTTATGGAATTCGCGGTCGGCCGCGCAAGCCAGAAGTCGACGGCGAGGTCCTTCGACGTACTGCCTTCCAAGAAGAACTTCGGATGGTTCGGTTGGTGGGGCTACGTGGGCTCCATGCTGTTGCTCATGTTCTACACGACCATCTGCGGTTGGATGCTCTCCTATATCCCGAAGATGGCATCGGGCATCTTCGACGGAGCCGTTGCCGACACTACGGCCGCCGCGTTCGGCGCGATGGTGTCTAATCCCTCCGAGATGATGGCGTGGATGCTCGTGTCGGTAGCCGTGGGCGTCATCGTCTGCGCGCTCGGAATCGAGAAAGGCGTCGAACGGGTCTCGAAGTTCATGATGTCGGCATTGCTCGTGATCATGATAGCCCTGTGCATACGCTCCGTGACCCTGCCTGGTGCCGGCGAGGGCCTCTCGTTCTACCTGCTTCCCGACTTCGGCCACCTGTTCGCCGGCGACACGCCCGCCGAGCAGATCGGGTCGTTCGGCAACGCCGTCTACGCCGCCATGGGCCAGGCTTTCTTCTCGCTGTCCGTCGGCATGGGCGGACAGGCCATCTTCGGTTCGCGCATCGGACGCGAGCGCAGCCTCACCGGCGAGGCGCTCTCCACGGTCGGCATGGACACCGGCGTGGCAATCATCGCAGGCCTCATCATCTTCCCCGCCTGCTTCGCCTACGGCATCAACCCCGATGCGGGCCCGTCGCTCGTGTTCCAGACGCTCCCGGTCGTGTTCGGCCAAATGCCGCTCGGCAACGTCTGGGGCGCCTTGTTCTTCGTCTTCATGGGCTTTGCAGCGCTCTCGACAGTCATCGGCGTGTTCGAGTTGCTCGTCACCTGGTGCATGGACCGCTGGAACTGGTCGCGCAAGCAGGCCGTCATCCGCAACGGCGTGATGCTCGCATTCTTGAGCATACCCTGCGTCTTGGGGTTGAACGTCTGGAGCGACGTTGCCATCCCGGGCATCGGCGACATCTCGAGCATCGAGGACTTCATCGTTTCGAACAACATCCTGCCGCTCGGCGGCATCATCTTCGCCATCTTCTGCTGCAGCAAATGGGGCTGGGGCTGGGACAACTTCCTGGCAGAAGCCGACGCGGGCAAGGGCATCAAGTTCCCGGCCGCGCTTCGCCTTTGGTGCACATACGGAATCCCCGTCCTGGGCGTCATCATCTTCATCATGGGATACACGCCCCTGATCAGCTTCTGGATGGGCATCGCCTAAACAGGCCGCAACGAAGGAGGGGCCGGCATGCCGCATCGTTCGGCATGCCGGCCCCCCGCGCTTCCACGACGCACTATACGAGTTTGCCCTTGCAGTGGTCGATCATGTGCTGCAGGATTTGCGCGGTCCAACCACGGCATTCCTTCTTCCGCGGAATGAGGACGCCGTCGACGAGCTCCTGGTACGTGAAGGTGGCCTGGTCGTAACGCGTAACCTTCGTCGTCCCCTCGCGAGTGAGGCAGCCTTCCTCGGTGCGCGCCGGACGCAGGGCGCGCTTCATGGCGGGATTGAACATGACATGCGCACGGTCCTTCTCGTTCTTATAGACTATGACGGCCTTCGACACGCCTATCTGGTTGGCTGCCAAACAGGCGGCGTCCTCGATGGAATCGAGCGTGTCAAGCAGGTCTTGGGCCAAATCGGCGTCTTCGACCGTAGCGGGCTCGCAGGGCTTCGAGAGGATCTCCTCGTCCGTGACCAATTCGCGTATCATGTTCCCTCCTCGGGTCTCCGGCATTATCGACGGCTCCATCCTACCACTCATGGCAATGCCGCAGACCGCCCCGCTGCATGAACCGCTGAGGCAAATAATCAAACCATTTGAGACTTATGTTGTAAATACAACATACACGTACAGCCGAGTTCCCTATTTTTCCATCAGTCACTTGGCGAAAGCGCTGGACGAAAGACGAGACAAGGAGCTTGAGATGACCGATCAGATGTTTTGCTTCCAATGCGAGCAGACCGCGAAATGCGAGGCCTGCACGGGGCAGATGGGCGTATGCGGGAAGACGGCGGACGTTGCCGGCTTGCAAGACGAGCTCACCGGCGCGCTCGTGGGGCTTGCGCGCACGTGCGAGACGGCGGGCAGCACCGGCGAGCGCACGTGCGAGCTCGTGGTGAACGGCTTGTTCGCCTGCGTCACGAACGTGAACTTCAACGAGTTCTCTATCCGGGCGCTCATCGAGGAAGTACATGCAGAAACCGCTGCAGTAGCACGCACAGCCGGCATTGAAGCGCAGGACGACTACGATATGTCCAACATGTGGAATGCCGACGAGGACATCCGCTCCCTCAAATCGCTCGTCCTGTTCGGAATCCGCGGGACGGCGGCATACGCTTACCATGCCCGCGTGCTCGGCAAGCGGGACGAGAACGTTGACGCGTTCTTCGTAGAGTCGCTCGCAGCCCTGGCCGAACCCGGCTCCGTCGATTCGCTGCTGCCGCTCGTGTTGAAGGTCGGCGAGATCAACCTCGCATGCATGGCCCTGCTCGACGCCGCTAATACCGGGGCATTCGGCACGCCCGAGCCCACGACCGTGACCCTCGAAGTCGAGCCTGGCCCGTTCATCGTGGTCACCGGGCACGACCTCTACGACCTGAAGCTCCTGCTCGAGCAAACCGAGGGCAAAGGCGTCAACGTCTACACGCACGGCGAGATGCTGCCTGCACACGCCTACCCCGAGCTCAAGAAGCATGCGCACCTGAAGGGCAACATCGGCACTGCATGGCAGAACCAGAAGAAGGAATTCGACGGCATCCCCGCAGCCGTTCTCTACACGACGAACTGCCTCATGCCCCCGAAGGACACGTACGCCGACCGCGTGTTCACAACCGAGATGGTGTCGTTCCCGAACTGCACGCACATCGGCGCAGACAAAGACTTCACGCCGGTCATCGAAAAAGCGATAGAGCTGGGCGGCTACGCACAGGCGCAGCATTTCACCGGCATGAACGGCGGCTCGACCGTCACGACCGGCTTCGCTCAAGGAACGGTGCTCTCGGTCGCCGATACGGTAATCGATGCCGTGAAGCAGGGCGCAATCAAGCATTTCTTCCTGGTCGCCGGCTGCGATGGCGCACGGGCGGGCCGCAGCTACTACACCGATTTCGTGAAAGCGACGCCCGACGACACGGTCGTGCTCACGCTCGCATGCGGGAAGTACCGCTTCAACGACCTCGACCTCGGAACGATCGGCGACCTGCCGCGTCTCATGGACATGGGCCAATGCAACGACGCTTACAGCGCGATACAGGTAGCCGTCGCGCTCGCGAACGCATTCGAATGCGGCGTGAACGACCTGCCGCTGTCGATGGTGCTCTCGTGGTATGAGCAGAAGGCGGTCTGCATCCTGCTCACGCTTCTGCACCTCGGCATCAAGGGCATTAAACTCGGTCCCACGTTGCCGGCGTTCATCAGCCCGAACGTGCTCAACGTCCTCGTGGAGAACTACGGTATCGCACCGACGACGACTCCCGAGGCGGACATGGCAGAGCTGCTTGCACGCTAGAGACACCACGCCGCACGGCACGCAAGAAAGCGCGCGACGCCCTCGAACGGACGTCGCGCGCTTCTCGTTACGCTCGGGAGTGTTTTACGCGCCTTCCCCGTTCGGCCGGTACGTATTGCCGCAACCGCTCTGGTAGCACGTGGGCTTGAATGCGAGCACCTTCTTCGCGAGCTCGGGCTGCGTGCGCAACGAGACCATCGTGCCGTAGATGGCCCCCGCATCGAGCGCCACGATTCGCGGATTCGAGGCGATCATGGTGCGGTAGATTTCCGCCGCCGTCCAGCCTTCTATGCTCATGGGGTTCTCGACCGTGTCGAAATACCGCGGTTCGGGCTGATCGACATAGCGGCAGAACTCCTGGTAGATATCATCGTTTTCAGGAGCAAAAAGCGTCTTGGTGTAATCGGGACGATGCGTCAGGCACGACGCCTCCTCGCTTGTTTTCGCATCGAGTTCGGCGAAATACGCCCGTGCAGCATCACCGCGCTGGCCGGTTCCCGCAGCAATTGCGGCTTTCTCGCGCTCATAGCAGCCCATAATTCCTCCCGTTCGCTTGAATGAGCTCGTTTCCTTCACCGAAAAGCATACCCGATTACCGATCAGATGTCTTTTCACGCGAAGCACCCGACAAAGCCGTCTCGGATGCTACAGGACGATCCTCCCTGCATCCATCCGAAGAACGCGATCTGCAAACGCTTCCGCAGCCGATTCACGCTCTGTCCATTTGAATTGTACGAGAATATTGACTTTTTATTCTTCAGCCAACGACCAAGCAGCTCTAGATGGCCGGCGCGGTCCGCAAGCCGCTCGCTTTAAAGGCGAAGGCTTGCGGACCGTTTCTATTCACGCGTCGAGGAACCCATTTCCTTTAGGGCGCGCTTGCGGTCGTACATAAGCGAGTCGGCGCGCTCGAACACATCGCTAACTGCGTTGTCGTGTGCGGGATCGAACACGGCTATGCCTGCAGCCACGACGACGCCACCTGTGCCGATGTTCTCTTCCACCCGTCCATCGAACCGTTCGAGGATGGTTTCGCGGTTTTCGAAGTCATCGCCTTTCATGATGACCGCGAACTCGTCGCCGCCGACGCGGAAGACGGGGCTGTGCTTGAACGACGTGCACACGAGCGAGCACGCCTCGCGGATATACTTGTTCCCGGCCTCGTGGCCGAGCGTGTCGTTCACCTGCTTGAGCCCGTTGACGTCGCAGACCACGACCGCGAACTCGGGCGCGGTGCCGTCCGTGATATGGGTGTTGAGCTCGAGCTCCCATTCGCCGTAGGCATGCTTGCTCTTCACGCCCGTGAGCGCATCGGTGTAAGCCGCCGCACGCGCCGCCCCGAGCTTGCGCTCGTTTTCCTCCTCGCGCTTGCGCAAGAACGAGAAATTGCTCAGAAGCAGGAACAATGCAGCACCGAAAAGTCCCATGGTAAACAACGTCGTCTGCATCTTCGCAACCCGCAGGCTCGCGAGCTCCTCTTCGATGAAGAGCGTCTCGGCGGCAAAACGCTCGGAATTGTCGTCGTTTTCGGCAAGATAGGCCTGAATCTCCGTCGCCGTCCTGTCCGTAGCATCCTGGTCGGACTGCCCCATCCACGCCATCGAGACGAAGAGAATCAGAGCGAGCAGGCCGATCCACACGACAACCGACTTGCCGTAGCGGTTCTCGGAATCCCGCTGCAGGAGCATGCGGAAGTAAACGAAGCCGAGCACGGCCCACACCATGAACAAGATGAGCGATTCGGACGCCATTGAACTGGTGCCGGTGAGGTTGGGAAGCTGCAGCATGAGGCCGAAGAACACCATGAGCACCACGCCCGCGAACCCGATGGCCATGTTGGCGGGCTCCCCGTGCTTCCGCGCATGGCTGAACACCGCAGCAGAGACGAAGGCGTACACGATCGTGGCGCCGATCGTCGTAACGTCGACGATCCACCCGATGGCCGTTCGTCCGAGCAAGGGGATGAACACGGATACGGCGACGATCGCGACGATGGCGTTACCCGGAATCGCCTTCGCGTTGAGGGCCGAAAGGCCGCTCGGCAACACGCCGTCCTTCGAGAGCGCGTACAGCAATCGGCTGAGCGCCGTCAGATTTCCGATGAGGCTCGTGACGATGAGCGCGAGCAAGGCGGCCATAAGCACGTAGACGCCCATATCCCCGAGGTAATGATACGCGGCGTAGAATGGCGGCAAGGCCTCGATTCCCTGCAAGTTGCCCAAATCGCCCAGGTACTCCAGCCAGTTGCCGTACCGTGCAGGATAGGCCGTGACCGACAGCAACGTGACGAACACGTACAGAAGCGTCGTCGAGGCGATGGATACGACGAAGATCCTGAACGACTTCGCGCGCGGGAACGCGAACTCCTCGGTCATGTGCGAAATGTTCTCGAAGCCGATGAACGCCCACGGCGACATGCAGGCGATTCCGATCACCTGGCCGAGCACGGACGAGTCCGGCAGCACGAGCGGATCGAATCCGCCGACGGCGACGTCGAGCGAGAGGACGGCGACGGCGAAGCAAGCCACGATGCCCAGCACGAAAACGAACGCCAGGCCGATCATGATCGCCTGGGTGAGCCGCTTTTCCTTCGCGCAGAGCAAACCGACCAACGCTATGGCCACGATCACCACCATGACCTCGCCGAGATAGACATCGTAGCCGAACAGCGAGTACAGGTAGCCGAACTCGAACATGTCACCCAAAAAGTAACGGGCGAACAGCGGCAGAGACGTCGCGTTGGCCCACAGGATTGCTATATAGGTAAGGGCGAGAAACCAGGCGACCAGAAAACCGTGGTCGTGGCCGAACGCGTGCTTCGCATAGCTGTAGACACCGCCGGCGTCGGGATAGCGATTCATCATGTAGTGGTAGTTTCGCGCGATGACGAGCATGATGGCGGCGCCCACGAACATGCCCAGCGCGCTTCCCAGCGGCCCGGCTTGGGACAAGTACATGTTGCTCGTGACGACGAACGAACCCCAGCCGATACTCGTGCCGAGCGACAAGGCCCATGCGCCGAGCGGCGACATGAAGGCGGTCAACTCGGAACGAGCGCTATCAGACGAGCCACGCGGACCCATGGGGAAGCCCTTTCATTCCACACCTACTACCGAGGTCCAGCTATCCAACCGCGGCAGAACTAGAGCTCTCCCGAAACCGCGAAATATGAGCCGGTGTACCCATTATACCGACACATGACTGAACTTTAGGACACATTCGGCAATCGTTCACCTACGGCTTTGCACCCTTCACGTATCCGAAAGCGACTCACAGACTTGATTACCGTACAATTCACTGGTCATGTTCAAGGATGTGCCAAGCGCTAAGGGATGGCGCACGGCACTATAGGCAAAGCTCTTCTAAGGGGGATGATATGTTCCAAGCGCTCTTGGATCCGGTCGCTAGCAACCTAGGGCTATCGGCACTCGTGGCATGCATACCGCTGCTCACGTTCTTCATCATGCTGCTCGGCGTGAAGGCGAAGGCCCACACCTCGGCCGTCGTCGCGCTCGCGGTCGCCGTGCTCGTCGCGATTATCGGGTTCCAGATGCCGGCAGGCCTCGCGCTCGTGTCCGCGACGCAAGGCGCCGCGTTCGGCGCGTTCCCGATCGTCTACATCATCTGCATGGCGGTCTGGTTCTATGAGGTAACGGTCGTATCCGGCAGGTCCGAGGACCTGAGGAAGTTCTTCGACCAGGTCGGCGGCGGCGACATCCGCATTCAGGCCATGATGATCGCCTTCTGCTTCGGCGGCCTGCTCGAGGCGCTCGCCGGTTTCGGCGCGCCCATCGCCGTCACCGCCACGATGATTCTCGCACTTGGCGTCAAGCCCAAGCGCGCGGCGCTCGCCGTCCTGCTCGCAAACACCGCGCCCGTCGCCTACGGCGCCGTCGCGACCCCCATCACCACGGCAGGCTCCATGGTCGCCGGCGGCGATCCGACCATCGCAGCCGCCACCGCGCAGCACGTTGCCGCTATCGTCGGCTACCAGGCGCCCATCTTCGCGATGTTCGTGCCGCTGCTGCTCGTGTTCATCCTCGACGGCGGACGCGGCGTCAAGGACTGCTGGCTGCCCGCCCTTGTCGTGGGCGTCTCGTTCGCCATCACGCAGTGGTGGTGCTCGAACCACTTCGCCTACGAGCTCACCGACGTCATCGCCTCGCTCGTCGGCCTGTGCGCCATCGTGATCTTCATGCGCTTCTGGAAGCCCAAGGGCGTCGACGGCGTCCGCGAGCGCTTCGGCTTGCCGCCGATGGCCGAGTCGGCTCAATCCGACCTCACCCCGAGCCGCACGTTCATGGCCCTCGTTCCCTACATCATCGTCGTCGTCGTTTTCGCGATCTGCAAGCTGGGCATTCCCAGCATCCTCGCGCAAACCGACATCAAGATCGCCTGGCCCGTCATCTCGGGCGGCACTGTCCTCAGCGCTGCGGGCAAGGACCCGGGCACCACGTTCAACCTGAACCTGCTGTCCACACCCGGCACGATGCTGCTCATCGCCGGCCTCATCACCGCGCTCGTCTACTCGCTCAACAACGAGAACGGCCGCTACACGGCCACCATGGGCGGCGCCATCAAGGCAATCGGCACGACGTTCTACCGCATGCGCTTCTCCGCTCTCACAATCGTCCTCGTGCTCTCGCTCGCGTATGTCATGAACTTCAGCGGCCAGACCATCTCGATCGGCGAGTTCCTGTCCGGCTCCGGCCCCGCCTTCCCCGTCATCTCGCCGCTACTCGGCTGGGTCGGCACGGCGGTCACCGGTTCCGACACGAGCGCCAACGCCCTGTTCGCAGGCCTTCAGTACTCCGCGGCCATGAGCAACACCGCGCTCGCGAACGTCACGCCCGACCTGTTCCTCGCCGCAAATACCATGGGCGGCGTCGTCGGCAAGATGATCAGCCCGCAGTCGCTGGCCATCGCCGCCGTCGCAACGCAGGTCCGCGAAGCCGACATCATGAAGGAAGTCCTTCCCTGGTCTATCGCCTTCCTGATCGGCACGTGCATCCTCGTCGGCCTCCAATCGACCGTGCTGACGTTCATACTGCCATAAAAGACCCTACATTTACGCACCGAACGGGGACGAGCACGCCGTGTTCGTCCCCGTTTCTGTTAGGATACGTATCATGGGAAAGGACGGACAATCGCGGGGGCAATACGCGTCGACCCGCGCTTGCCGGGTAGAGAAAGGGGTCCTATGAGAATTGCGTTCTTTCCGGGGTGCATGGTAGACATGATGTACCCGGAGATAGGAATCGCAGCGGTGAACGTCCTCGAGCGTCTCGGCTGCGAAATCGAGATGCCGGAGGAAATCGTCTGCTGCGGTCAGGGCCTCGTCAACTCCGGTTATCGCGAGGAGACGAAAGCCGCCGCGCGCATGATCGTTGACGCCTACGACACCCCCGAGTACGAGACCATCGTCTCCCTCACGGGTTCGTGCATGAACGCCATCATCAACGACTACCCGCTCGTGTTCAAGGACGAGCCGGAATACCTCAAGCGCGCAGAGCGCCTTCGCGGCAAGTTCTTCGAGTTCACCGACTTCATCGTCAACGAGCTCGGCGTCACGGACGTCGGGGCCGAGTTCAACGACACGGTCACGTACCACAAGAGCTGCCATGTCACGCGGCTGCTCGGCATCAAGGAGCCGCCGCTGAAGCTGCTCGAGAACGTCAAGGGGCTCGAGTACATCGAGATGGCGCATGCCGACCGCTGCTGCGGTTTCGGCGGAACGTTCTCGTTCAAGCAGCCCGTCATCGCCGGCGAAGTCGTCTACGAGAAGTGCCAGACCATCATCGACACGGGCGCGAACGTAATCTGCGGCGCAGACGTTCCTTGCCTCCTGAACATCAAGGGCGCCCTCGGACGCTTGCGCTCCGAAGGCAAGCTCGACCGCGATATCCGCGTCATGCACATCGCGCAGATTCTGGACTCGAGGGGGTAAGCCATGGCGATTCTTTACAATACCGACAAGAGCTTGAAAGAGCGCGTCGCCGACTGTCTCGAGGACGATTTCAAGCATAATGCCATCAAGACCGCGCAAGAGGTGTTCTACGTCGGACGCGGCAAGCTCGTCGCCGAGATGGAAGGCTGGGAGGACCTGCGCCGCCACGCCGTCGAGGTGCGCAACCACGTAACCGAGAACCTCGACTACTACGTCAAGCAGTTCGCCCAGAACGCCGAGAAGAACGGCTGCATCATGCACTACGCGCCTTCGGGCGACGACGCGCTGTGGGAAGTCCTCGACATCTTCGAGAAGCACGGCGCCTCGTATGCCGTGAAGTCGAAGAGCATGATGACCGAGGAAGTCGGCCTCAACGAGATCCTCGAGGAGACCGGCATCAAGATCACCGAGACCGACTGCGCCGAGAACATCCTGCAGACGGCCGAATCCAAGCCATCGCACATCGTCGTGCCCGCGCTGCACTTCGACCGCGAGGCCATCGCCCAGATCTACCGCGAGAAGCGCGGCTACGACGGGTCGTCGGTCCCCGAGGAAATCACGCATTACCTGCGCAAGATCCTGCGCCACGAATTCATGGAAGCCGAGGTCGGCATCCGCGGCTGCAACTTCGCCGTCGCCTCCACCGGCTCGGTCACGCTCGTCACCAACGAGGGCAACGGCCGCATGGTCGACTCGTTCCCCAAAGTCCAGATCGTGTTCGTGGGCATCGACCGCATCGTGCCGGACCTCGAAGCGCTCGACACGATGATGGCCTTGCTCCCGCGCAGCGCCGTCGGCGCCAAGATGACCGCGTACTTCTCGCTCGACAGCGGCCCGGCGGGCCCCGGCGAGGTCGACGGCCCCGAGGAAGTGCACATCATCCTCATGGACAACGGCCGCCACACGCTGGCCAACACCGAGTTCTCGGACATGCTGCGCTGCATGCGCTGCGGCGCCTGCCTGAACATCTGCCCGGTCTACCGCCACATCACGGGCCACGGGTACGGCTCCATCTATCCGGGACCCATGGGCCTCGTGCTCACCCCCGGCCTCGTCGGCTACGACGACATCGACAACATGGTCTACGCCTGCTCGCTGTGCGGCGCGTGCTCCGAACACTGCCCGGTCGGCATCCCGATCCACGACCTCATCCGCGAGCACCGCATCAAGATCGTCGAGGAGCACAAGAACCATGCGATCGAGGTCCCGATTTTCAAGGCCCTCGAGCTGTTCTGGTCGAACGTCCCCGTCTACAAGTTCGGCATGAAGGTGGGCGAACCGATCATGAAGGCCCTCGCACACGGCGACACCGCGCTCGCGGAAGACAGCGCCTGGATTCCCGTCGTCAAGGGCTGGACGTCGACGCGCGACTTCGACATCCTCTCGTCTACGCGGTTCCGCACATGGTTCAAGGAGCACAAGGAAGAACAGGCTGCGCAGAAAGCGCATGGCGTGGAAGGCGGTGAGCAGTAATGGCGTTGGGCAACAAGACTCTCGACGACCTCCTGACCCCCATCTCGAAACAGCTCGAGCATACGGGCGTCGCGAACAACGTCGAACTCCCCGCATGGGACTTCAAAGCCGTGCGCGTGACCGACGGCATGAGCGCCCCCGAACTCGTCGACCTTTTCGCCGCAGAAGCGGAGAAGGTCCGCGTGGCAGTGCACCGCTGCGCCCGCACGGAACTCGCGACCTGCCTCGGCAGCATCGTCGCCGAAGGCGTTCCCGAGACCGGCGAAGCCTGCACGGTCGTCTGCGCGAACGACGAGCGTTTCGAGCAGGGCGGCGTATACGCTGCCCTCGAGGCACAGGATAAGGTCACCAAGCTTACGGTCTGGGACGAGACCCGCGGCCAGGAAAACGTCGACGCCGCCCTCACGGCGACGTACGGCATCACGTTCGCCGCCGCCGGCATTGCCGAGACGGCCACCATCGTGCAGCCCACGAACCCGAAATGCGGCCGCGCGATCAGCCTGCTGCCGCTCGTCCACGTCGCTGTCATCGACGCTGCGACGATCGAGCCGACCATGCTCGAGGTGATGGAGAACTGCACGGGCAAGAAGCTCCCCTCTCAGGTCTGCTTCATCAGCGGCCCGTCTGCAACCGCCGACATCGAGCTCGTGCGCGTCGAAGGCGTGCATGGCCCCATGTACGTGCACTACGTAATCGCCGAGTAGCTGAGGCAAGCCATACGAAGCGAGTAACGAGCTCGCTTTCCTCGTTAAAAAAGCCCCGATCACATCGATCGGGGCTTTTCGTATTTCTCGAATCTCGAGAGCGCCCAGACTAGATGCCACCCTCGGTCTCGTAGGGAACGTACTCATGCTCAGGCAGTTCGTCGATCGCTTCGGGACGCATGACCAGCACGTCGCACTTCGAATGGCGCACCAGATACGTGGAAACGCTGCCCACAAACGCATACTTGATGTTGGAAAGCCCGCGGACACCGCAGATAATCAAATCGGGGTCGAAAGGCTCGATGAATTCGTGCATCATCGTCTCCGCGACGGAACCCATGGCGACCTTCACTTCCACCGACGGCACGCACTCGTCTCTGCTAGCGCGGTCGAGCTGACGTTTGATGGACTCTTCGATCGCTTTCTTTTTGTTGGCCGAAATCTCCTCATGCCCGAGCCCACTGGTCTCGAACTTGGACGTATCGATTACATGGCCGAACAGCACTTCCGCGTTGTTGTCATGCGCAATCGAAAGCGTACGACGAGCAACGGCCACTTGCGCCTCGCTGCCGTCAAGTGCCGCGAAAATCTTTGCATACCGAGCCATAAAAGACCTCTCGTTCCTCCAGATACCGTTAATTGCTCTTGCAATAGTATCATTAATGGCGACGCTCTACCGCAAACGTATCGGCTGCGGTGCTATCGCGCGCAGAACCGGCAATTCGGGCGTAAAACGGCTCGTCTCAGACTACGCAAGCAAAATCGCTACTTACAATAATCTTCCGAGCACGTTCGTATTTCAGGGCATTTTAAGTTGGACAATATAACTTTGCGCATCATGGGATAGAGAAAGCATCCTGCAGATTCATCCTACGATAGCTAAAGCCGAGGTGGAACAGGGAGGAATCATCATGTTGAAAGACACGCGCATAACGAGACGCGGATTCGTTGGCATGATTGGCTCGGTTGGAGCATTGGGAGCGACGGCCGGTCTCTTTGGATGCGCTCAAGGTAGCCAAGGTTCTAGTGCGGAATCGAGCGCCGAATCAAACGCTTCGCAATCTGCGGCGAGTGAAACGCAAGCCGTCTCAAGCGGCATCGGCTTGAACGATGCCGCTTGGAGCTATGATTCCGACAATGACGTTTACTATCAAATCGGCGTCCAATACTGCGAGAAACCGCAAGCGCCGAGCTATGAAAGCATGGGCATTTACGTCCCTGGCGCCTATTTCGACGCGAAGGACAATGGAGACGGTACATTTACTTGTACGCCGAACTCCTCCGGAAAAATCGGGAATTACACGGCAAAGACCGCGCCGATCGTCATGCCGATCAACACTGCCGGGTACTCCGCGCAAGCTGCTCCGACATCCTACAGCGCAGATAGGCTCACGAGCTACTTCGAAGCCGGTTTCGTCTACGTGTTTGCCGGCTGCCGTGGGCGCAGCATGCAGGACGATGCGTGCGGCGCGGCACCTTGGGGAGTCACGGACCTCAAGGCTGCCGTTCGCGCATTGCGCTACAACCACGCTCTCATCCCGGGTGACAAAAACCGCATCTTCAGCTTCGGTCATTCCGGCGGCGGTGCGCAGAGCGCCGTTCTCGGAGCCTCGGGCGACGCAGCGGGCTACGACGACTATCTCGCGGCAATTGGTGCAGCCACGCAAGATGCCAAGGGAAACAAGCTTTCGGATGCCATCTACGGAGCCATGTGCTGGTGCCCCATCACATGTCTCATGAGCGCGGACGCCGCCTATGAATGGAACATGGGCCAATTCGCTTCGAGCAGTACGCGCGCTGAGGGCACCTTCACACGGCAGCTATCGCAAGACCTCGCCGCATCGTACGCCGACTACATCAACGCCCTTGGCCTCGTTGACGAAACCGGCGCAAACCTGGTGCTCGAGGAAGGCGGCGATGGCTCGTTTACCGCAGGAACGTACTATGACTACATCAAAAAGCGGATCGAGACGTCATTGAACAACTTTCTTGCCGACACCGAGTTTCCCTACACGCCTTCTAACAGCTTCAACGCCGACATGGGTGCTGGCGGTGGCGGAATGGGTGGTGGACCGTCCGGCGGAATGGGCTGCGGCAAACACGAAAGGACGATGTCGGGCGCAGGCGCGAACGCTGAAAGCGGCTCTTCCTCGCGACCCGATGGATTCGGCGGCGGCATGAGCGGCTCTTCGAGCATCGACGAGTCGGCAACCTATGAGTCGGCGACCGACTACATAGCAGCCCTCAACGGCGACGATGCCTGGATCGAGTACGACGAGTCGGCAAACACGGCGACGATCACGGGCCTTGCTGGTTTCGTCAACGCCTGCAAGTCGCCGAGCAAGAGCGTCGGCGCATTCGACGCACTCGACCGTAGCCAGGCCGAAAACCAGGTGTTTGGCGACGAGAGCACGCAGGGTCTTCACTTCGATGCGACCATGGCCGTACTGCTCGAACAGAATGCCGACACGTACGCGGCGCTCTCAGGTTGGAACAGCTCGTATCCGACCGATTACGCATCCGACCGTGAATTCGTCGACTCCGTTGGCAAGACGAGCGATTTCCGCCAGGAAATCTACGACCCGCTGTTCTATCTGAGCGACGCGTACGAAGGCTCCTCTACCCCAGCGCCCCACTGGCGTATCCGCACGGGCATCACGCAGGGCGACACCGCGAGCACAACCGAAATCAACCTCGCTCTCGCGCTCGGCGCATGCAAGGACGTCGACGATGTCGATTTCGCCACGGTATGGGGCCAGGGTCACACGATGGCCGAACGTACCGGCTCGAGCACCGACAACTTCATCGCCTGGGTTAACGAGTGCTCGAAATAGGCTTCCGGCCTGTCAAGGCTAACAGCCAATAATGAACCGGGCCCGAAAGACGTCTTTCGGGCCCGGTTTGCAATTACAGGGAGACGTTTCTTACGACCGCCCTGATTTCTACTCGCTGACGTTCTTCTTCACCGCTATGCTGATGAACGCGCAAACTGCAAGCAGATATGGATAGAACAAAAACGGGATGATCTCGAACGGTGCAATGACCATGCCGGCAGCTGCAGCTCCAGCGCTTGCATAGAGCAGCTGGGCGCCATACGGGATGATTCCTTGCATGACCGAGGCGAAGATGTCGATCAGGCTCGCCGTCCGCTTCGGGCTGATGCTAAACTCCCCCGCGATATCGCGCGCAATGGGGCCTGCCATGACGATGGCGACGGTGTTGTTCGCCGTGCTCGCGTCGACGAGCAAGGTCAGCACAGAGATGCCCACCTGAGCCCCCTTGGGTCCCTTAACCCGCTTGCGGATGGCGTTCAGGATGAAATCGATACCGCCGTTGTCCTTCACGAGTCCGATGATGCCAGCGCAGATGATGCTGATAACGGTGATATCGTACATGTTCATGATTCCACCGCCACCATCGGGGCCGCTGCCGATGACCGTCGCAATCTGCGCCGGGTCGATCGTGCCCAGCGCGACGCCGACGATGCACGAGAGCACCGTTCCGCCGATGAGCACGACGAACACGTTGACGCCAGCTAGCGCTGCCACGAGAACCGCTATGTAAGGAAGCACCTGCCACAGGTTGTAATCGAGATCGCCCTCGATGTGGTAATCGCTGCCAAGGCCGATAGCAGCAAATGCAACGAATGCGATGATTGCTGCAGGCAAGGCGATGATAAAGTTTTCGCGAAACTTATCGTTCATCTCGCACCCTTGCGTACGCGTCGCCGCAATCGTCGTGTCGGAGATAATCGAAAGGTTATCGCCGAACATGGCGCCGCCGACGATGGCGCCGAGGCAGAGCGGACCACCAAGCCCCGTTTTCAGCGCAATCCCGATTGCAATCGGCGCAAGCGCGGCAATCGTGCCGACGCTCGTGCCCATCGATAGCGAGATGAAACACGCGATGAGGAACAGGCCGGGCAACACGATACCGCTCGGCAGAACGGACAACGCGAGATTCACGGTGCTGTCAACGCCTCCCGCCGCGCTCACCGAACCCGTGAACGCGCCCGCGAGCACGAACACGAGGCACATGATCATAACGTTGGGCTGGCCCATGCTCACAGCCACGCTTTCGAGCTTCTCCTCGAATCCGCGCTTGGGGTTCTGCATGAACGCGACGGCGAGCGCCGCGAGGAACGCCACGACCGCCGGCATGGCGTAGAAGTCGTTCAGGACCACGCCGCTTCCGATGAACAGGATGAGGAAGACGGCCACGGGCAAAAGCCCCGACAACCTCCCCTCCTGCGCTACCTTAGATTCTTCTTCCATAAGCCCCTCCTTGCAAAACGAGCGAAAGGCAATTATAGCGACAATCTGCCATTTGTGCAGGAATCGGCTACGCGGTTCGGTGAACAGGCTCGCGCGGGCGGCTCGCATCGACGGCTTGATGCAGGCCTATTCCGCCTCCTTAACCGCCCCCTGCTTGCGACCGTATGACACATGGTAGTAGACGAGGCCCGCAAGCGAAACGACCGCGCAGGTCAAATACATCGTCGGATAGCCGAACGAGCCGACGATCGCCCCGAGCAGAAACGGCCCGATGCCGCATCCGAAATCGCAGAGCAGGTAGAACGTCGCAATCCCCGGGGCTGCCTTCGAGCCGCCCGAGAGCCTGCCGACCACGGCGAGACCCGAGCTCATGCACGTTCCGAAGCCGAGCGCGGCGAAAACGCCGACGAGTACGAGCAGGGCCGGCGACGGCAGAGCCGAGCACGCAGTGCACAGAAGCGTGCCGACCGCCATGCAAGCTATGGACGGGTACAAAACCGCGTTCTCGCCCTTTCGGTCTTGAAGCCGCCCGAGCGGGGGGCGCACGAGGACGAGCGCAATGGCGTACGCGAGGAAAAGGACCGCAGCCCAGCCCGCAAGGCCGATGCTCGCCGAGAACGCGTCGACGAACGAGTTGATGGAAGAGTACGCGAATGCGACGATGAACATGTAGAACGAAAAGGCCCTGGTCGCCGGGTCGAACACGAGCAACAACTTAATTGGCAATCCCGAACGACACGCCGTGGAGGAACCGAACGGCGAACATGAGAGGCAGGCTCATATCGGCCAGCGGATAGAGCAGGCAGCTTGCGAGCATGAGCACGAGAGAGGCAATCGAGAAGCGCTTCAGCCCTATCGCGTCCGCATAGCGACCGGCGCCAATGCGCGCGAACGCGGCACCGACGAGAAAAATCGAGGCGACGAAGCCGGCCAAGCTGTCAGAGCAGGCGAACGCCGCCACGGCGTGGCGCGCCATAGTGGTTATGAACAGGAAGTACACGGACACGACGATGAGATGCGCCGCGAAGAGCAGCACGAAATCACGCGTAAGGAAGCTCGGCCGGCTCGCGGCGTTATTCTCTGATGTTCTGGTCATAATTGAGCGATTGTACCAAACGAACGGCAACTCGCCCGCAGGCCATGTTCGTTTCTCCAACTAAATTGCTCCAATTCGCACATGGTAAAATCTGCGTATGGCTAGCAAGAAACCCTCTGCGAAGGCAAAACGCATCAACGAATTCAAAGCGCAGCTCGGCGGGCTCGACGACCTGTTCGAGCGCGAAGAACAGCGCAAGGAAGACCTTTCCGCACGAAAGGAAGCAGCATTGCGCGAGAAATCGTGCGAGTCGAAGAACCGTTACTCCTCCTACGACGAAGCCCAAAAGACCATTGCCGCCTGCGCAGCGCATGGGACGCGCGGCTTGCACGCCTACCGATGCCCGTATTGCAACGGATGGCACCTCACCCACAAGCCCCAGAGGAAGTGAACTGCACGCGTTTAAGCCCTTCTCTGCAATTCGAGCTGGCCTCAAATGCAACAGTTCCTGTCAGGTTTCAACATCTTTTCGACCATTTTCGGGTCAATTTAAATCGTTTATGTACCAAATATGATTCGTTGAGATGTATTCCCAGCTCGCCTTCACCTCGAATATTGCAGCACGGCGATCGCTGTACTAGACTAATTCGCTATGCACCTTCGGCAACCCGAAGCGCATGCTGCTAGTTCACGAAAGGAAGCGAAACGCACATGACCGTAATGGAATCGACCACCATCAGGGAGAACCCCGATCTGTCGCAAACCGACATCAACGCCGGCTTCGAGACCCGCGACTACGATGACAAGTCCGAGCTCATGCACTACTACACCAGCGACAGCGTAAACCGCCGCCTGCGCACCACCGATATCAAGCTCGTCGAGATGGACCATCCCTACGAGATTCCGGAGCGCTTCCGCGAGTACTCCAAGATCATGCTCGAGCACCAACTCGGCCAGGTCGAGCCCGGCCAGTTCGAGAACCACCGCATCTGCGGCATGTACAGCGACC
>CAMOUE010000008.1 GCA_946626265.1 uncultured Eggerthellaceae bacterium
GTTGCCGTCGGCGTTGGCGATCAGCGGGTTGTTGCCCCAGATGAAGATGTTCTTCGGGGCGACCCACTCGGGGTTGTCGTAACGATCCGGGAACTGCATCGAGAAGTCGGGGCAGGTGTAGCAACCCATGATCGTGTTCGCGGCGGCCACGCGGGGGACGTAGCAAGCATTGCCGGAATGGAAGTACGAATACTGGATGGAGCCGAGCGCGTAGCCGAGACGCGCGTTGATCGGCGGGGTCACGCGGCCGGTGCCGGACGCGAAGATGATCGACTTGCCACCGAACTCGTCACGGATGGCCGTGAACTTCTCGTCGATCATGTCGTAGGCCTCGTCCCACGTGATGCGCTCCCACTTGTCGGCCTTGCCGCGGTCCTTCGGGTCGCGCTTCATCGGGTACAGCAGACGGTCGGGGTGATAGATAGCCTCGGCCACGTCCAGGCAACGCATGCAGAGACGGCCCTGGTAGTAGGGGTTCTCCTCGTCGCCTTCGACCTTGATGAACTTGCCGGTCTCCTTATCGGTGTAAATCACGACGCCGCAGCCGTCATGGCATCCAGGCGCGGACCACGCAGCAGAACGGGTGCAGATCATCCCGTCTTCTTCCCACTGCCAAGGAACGTCGCCGCCCGTGTACATTACAGGAGGCTCGTTGAAGAACGTGGGTCGAACTTCTTTCGATGAATCGCTGTCGTGGGGAATGTCAATTCTTTGAGTCACTGTTACATCACTCTCTCTCGTACACTCTCTCGGACATTACCGGCGAAAGGACGTCGGCCGTAAATGCCGGCCGGCCCGGAGCGCTGCATGGCGAACCGTCTCACCACCCCTCGTTGCGCTTCTCCGGCTCCCGCCAAAGTTGTCGCCAACGATACGCCCCGTACGCTCAGTTGACTTCCCGACGATAGTTCCCTTTTCGAGATTCAAACGCTCGATAGGAGCTCTCGTACTATCGGTACTATGTATTTACCTGGTGTTTTAAATCACGATTGTTTTACATGGAATTCACGGGTTCCAGCGGGTTTCGTCCTCTCAGCTCATTGGGCTGAGAGGACGCGAGGCAATTTCGCAATTCCAACCTCCGCGTATGACCCTCCCCTTCCGCCTATTGATAGCCTATTCACAGGCGATGGAAGGCGGACGGCACGTCGTCTCCAGCGGCGATCGAGGGGGAATCGGGCGCCGCCGGGAAAGCCATCGCGCTAAGACGAGGAGGCCATAATGGCAAAGAGCGCCTTGGGGTTCATGCAGCTGACGATCATTTGCGGGTTTAGCCTGTTTTACGCCTGGTACCTCATATCGTTCTTCGGCTTGTTCATCCTCGTACCGCCCGACTTCGATTTCGTCGGCCTCCACATCGAGCAGATCCTGTTCTTCGTCGGGGGCATCTTCTCGACGGTGGCCCTGATCGCTGCATTCAACAAGGCGGACAGCGTCGCCATCGGCCACACGCGCCTTCTCTACCTCGCGAGCTTCCTGCCCGGGCTGCTCATGCCCGTCGCGATCCTCGTCTACAGCCTCGGCATCGACCTGCCGTTCCCCGTTTTTTGCCTCGCCTGCCTGTTGACGGGCGCCGCAGCCGCCATCGGTTTCATGCTGTGGGAAGACCTGCTGACGCATGGGTATCTCAAACGGGGCGTGCTCACCCATGGCATCATGTTCTGCGCCGGCGGCGTCGCGTTCCTCGCCGTCACGTTGTTCCTCTCGCCAATCGAGACCTGCATCGTGAGCATACTGCTGCTCTGTGCGAGCATGGCGCTGCTGTCGTTCATTGCTCCGCGCTGCGACACGCTCGAGGACAAGCCGGCGACGCCCGCACGCGAGTACTTCCGCAAATCCTGGCACGTGGAAATCGTGATTTCCGTAATCAACGCCGTGTTCGGGTACGCGTTCATCTTCTTGTACTACACCGACGCGAACTTGCTCATCGGCGCCATGGCAGTCGCGATCTTCGCCGACCTGGGATTCGCCATCACGTTCGGCCGCGGAAAATGGTTCCAGTTCGCGGGCGCCATCCGCATCTGCGGCGCATTCGTTTCCGTCGCCCTGCTGCTCATGGTGTGCGGCGGCGACGTCGTGCGCAACGTCGCCGCCTGCTCCATAGTCCTGTTCTGGTTCATTTTCAGGACCATGGACGGCGGCTCGCTCACGAACCTGGCAAACAGAAACGACTTTTCTGCCCTCTATTGTGCGACACGAGGCAAAATGCCCGCCAACCTGGGATTCACCATCGGGCTTACCGTCGGGGTCGCATCCGTCGCGTTGGACCCGCCGAGCATGGCGTTGCCCTACGCCCCGCTCGCGCTGGTCGGGCTCTTCATCGTCGCAGTGCTGTTCTTCCTCCCCTTCGACAACGCGTCGTCCGCAGTCGGGTACAAGACGCTCTCCCTCGTGGACATGCAGGAATCGCCCAACGACAACCTGAAACGCCAATGCGAGCTGATCAAAGTCGAGTACAAGCTGTCCCCGCGGGAGTCGGACGTGCTCGAGTACCTCGTCAAGGGCCGCAACGCCAAGCACATTTCGGAAAAGCTCTACATCAGCGAGAGCACGGCGAAGACCCATATATCCAACATCTACCGCAAGGTAGGCATCCATTCGCAGCAAGAGCTGCTCGACATGCTCGAAGCCGCATGAAGCAATCACTGTCACGAGAAGGAACCGACATGCGTGAAAACCACTCTGACAAGCTCGAAAACGCGCTCGCCGTGCTCGAGTCGCTCAAAAGGGATGCGCAGGAGCGCTCCGGGCACCGCGTCATAACCCTCGCGGACGTTCTCGAGCGGTTCGGAGGCGCCTGCAAGACGTTCGCATGGGAATACACGCTGGACAAATGCGCCATATGCTACGACATCGACGGCGAGGAGCATCGGTCTGAAGTGTTCGAAGACGATTTGTCGGGAGAGCGTTCCGCGTTCCTGACGCTGCCCATCGAGTACATCCACCACGACTCGCTCATCAACCCGCGCCCCGTCAACTTGAACCTCACGAACCTCATCGAGGAATTCGCGAAGGGAAATCCGCAGCTGCAGCAGAGCCTCGCCCGCATTGACTGCGACGTCGTGCGCATATTCGACGGACAGCATAAAACCGTCGCGCGGATTCTGCTCGGCGAACGCGCGATCCTCATGCGCCTGTTCCTCGAAACAGACCCGGCGAAGCTGATGGAGACGAACACGCGCGCGGGCAAGCAGCTCAAGCAGATTGAATTCGATGCGGGCATGCAGACCAAGATTTCAAAGTCATTGTTCCAAGTACGATTGCAGAAGTATCGGGAGGAGCACGGCTACGCCGACGACGACCAGTCGTTCCTCACCGACGAGGTTATCGACAAGTTGCTTGGAGACATGGGAAAACAACATGCGTTATCGCTGTTGTAATCCTATCTTTAAGGTTTCTTTCAGCGGGACGGCAGACAATGGGGTCACTTTGAAGTGCCGCGCGGATGGTGGTCCGCAATACAAATGACCCCGAACCAGAGCCGAGGAGGAAACGTCATGAAAGTCAGAAAACTCGCAATGACCGCCATCGCCGTCGCCGTCGCAGCGGCGCTTGCAGCCTGCTCTTCGCAGGCGCCCGCGTCTTCGACCGCCGCCAGCAGCGCAACTGGTTCCGAAACTGCGACGAGCAGCGTCTCGCAAGACGCAGCATCGGCGGATTCGGCGACCTCCGCGACGACGAGCGCTTCGTCGGGCGCCAACGCGCTGGGCACCGTGTCGAACACGATTGCCCAAGACGAGGACGCGCTCGTCAGCACCTATGTTGACAAATTCCAACAGGTCGAATACGCCGATTCCGAAACGGGCCTGTCGGTCACGTACAACCTGTACCTCCCGGCGAACTACGACGCCTCCAAAAGCTACCCCCTCGTCGTGTTCATCGCCGACTCGAGCTGCGCGAAGGGAGACGCGACCAGGTCGCTGAACCAGGGCCTCGGCGCCCTCGTGTGGGCTTCTGACGAATGGCAGGCTGCAAACGAATGCATCGTCTGCGTTCCCACGTATCCCGAAACGATCCTCGACGACCACAACGGCTACACGACAACCGAATACGTCGAGCTCACGAAGCGTTTGATCGATGCCGTGAGCGACGAATACGCAGTCGATGCCAACCGCATTTACGGAACCGGCCAGTCGATGGGCTGCATGACCACGCTCATCCTCGCATCCGAGCATCCCGACCTGTACGCCGCCTGCATGTTCGTCGACGGGCAGTGGGACGTGAGCACGCTCAAGGGGCTCGAGGACCAGACGTTCGTCTACTTCGCCGCAGAAGACGACAATTCCGCCTTCACCGGCATGAGCGAGGTCATGAGCATGTTCCAGACCGACGGCGCTCCGTTCGCCTATGCGCAGTGGGACGGCACCTGGGCGCCTGACGAGCTTTCGAGCGCTGCTGCTGACCTGTTCGCGAAGAACGAGAGCGCGAACTTCGTTTCCTGGACGACGGGGACGATCGAAGCGGGAAGCGGCGCCGGCGGCGGAATGGGCGGCGCAGGCGTCCACATGGCCTCGTTCGACTACGCTTACAACTGCATTGCGGTCATGGAGTGGCTCTTCCAGCAGACCAAGTAACAGGGATGCGAAGAAGCGGGCGCTTTGCAGCGCCCGCTCTTTTTTCACCAGCCGCACTCAGGGCATCCGAGACGTCCGGCGCAATGCAATACCGGCAAGGCTTGCCGCCTACTCGAACTCTTCGGGATGGCGGTTCGCATACAGCGTACCCGCGAGAATTCCCATAACGCCAAACGGCATGAGTATCGCACCGAGCGAAATGCTGCCAATCAGTACATATTGCGGATTCCAGCGAGTTGCCGATACAATGAGCTGGAAAACGCGCGGAAACATGGCCTCACAGTTCAAATCCTATGATTTGGAACTCTGAGTACGATGGGGTTGATACGCTGTACCCGTCCCTTCGTATCCCTAGAAACTCGCTTTGTGCAGCATCTCGCGCATCGTGCGCGCGGCCTTCTCGTTCACTTTGGGGATCATGTTGTCTAGCAGCTCGAGCATTCCCTCCCGGTTGCGCGGGATACCGCCCTCGAAGCGGATGATGTCGGTGTCATGCGCGGCATTCACGAAGCATTCGCAGTCGAGATGCTCGACGAACGTGCGTATCTCCTGCGCCATCTCGACCTCCGTCGGCGGCGCCCACCGTCCGGCGGCGATGTCCTCCTTGAGCGGCCAAGTCTTCGTCGGGGTCATGCAGACGACCAGCACGCGCTTCGGAGCCGCTTCGCTGAACACGCGGGCCGTCTCGACTGCGTTCTTCTGGCCGTCGCCCGCACCCGCCATGCCGACCAGGTAGAAGAACGTGAACTCGATTCCCGCCTCGTGGAGCCGCCGCGCCTGCTCCACGATGTCGGCCGACGCATGGCCTTTCTCCATGAACGCCAACGCCTCGTCATAGCCGCTTTCGGCACCGATTGTGATGTCGTTCACCCCGCGCGCAGCCAAGGCCGCGAGGTCGGCGTCGCTCTTGCGCGCGATGTCCGTGATGCGGCAGAAGCCACCGTAACTGTTGACCTGGGGCATGCGCTTCTCGATTTCGTCGAACACTTCGAACAGCCTGTTCTTCGACAGCGCAAAGGGGTTTCCGCCCGTCAGGTAGATCCGACGCGTCGTGCTCGTTGCCGTTCGGGCGATTTCCTCGATGTCCTCGATTATTTCCTCCATAGGCGACATCTGGAAAGGTATGCCCGTGAAGATGTCGCAGAAATGGCATTTTCCATGCGAGCACCCCGTGACGATCTGCAACATGGGACAGTTCATGTCCTGGGGCGGGCGGTGCTGCGGTTGCTCGATATGCATAGTCGCTCCTTAACAATACTCGCCGTACTCGCAGCCGACCGTGGCGGCCCGCAAGTCGTCGACAAGCTCGAACTGGCCATTTCGCTTTTCGAACAGCTGGACGCGCCCAACGCCGGTACCGCCGTTCCACAGGCGGTTGTGTCGCTTCGACCCGTCGGGCGCCTCGTAGTTCACGAGCAGCATCTCCGACTTGGGACACGTTATGTCGGTGACGAGTCGCGCGTTGAACGTCTTCTGGTCGACGTGCCAGTACAGCGAGTCCTCGGTCTCCCAGCAGTCGAACTGCGTGGAAGAGCCCGTCCACGGCTTCGAGAAGTTGAACTCGTACGGCCGTCCTTCGTAGTTCATGCAGCCGAGCAGCTTGCGGTCGAGCGCGACCCCTGCAACCTTCGGGCGGCCTCCGCCGATGTCGAAAGCCGAATTGCCGAGCCGCTCGCCCGTCACCGTGCTCACGAGGTTGCACGACGACAGCCACACCCAGGGGCTCGTGAAGTCGCTGCCCCAGTTCTTGTCGGCATAGCCGAAGCAGGTGTCGGGATCGACCACGTACACCTCGCCGTCGAGCACGACCGTGCCGGAATAAGCGCACTTCATGCCCTCGACATGCCAGAACATCTCGAACGCCTGCGCGCGACGCAACGGCGAGCTCGCACCGTACCCGACGTTGTAGGCGATCTGCTTGTCGATTTTCAGGTCCCATAGCATCGAGCCGGCATCGCTCATCCACTCCGGGTGGGCGCTGGCTTCGGATTTCGAGATCTCGACATTGCCGATGAGCGCCGTTTCGCAGCAAAGGCAATCGTCTGCCGCCACGTAGAACGGCACGCCCTGCCCCATGTCGACATCGTGCCACGAGAAGAACCTGTGCAGCTGGCGAGCGTCCTTTCCCCAGCATCCCGCCTTGACCATCACGTATGACGGCTTCTTCCCCGCGTTCTTGTTCACCTCGAGCTGCCCGAAAACCGGTCGACGCTCCGCAAGTCCCGGATTGCAGCAGAAGAACTCGATGAAGAACGTGCGCCGTTCGCCCGTCTCCGCATGATGACCAGAAAACGAATGCCACCACCAATCGTATCCCTGCCGAGCGAAGCCGCCCGTCAACATGAACCGGTCGCGGGAAACGTCATGGGTGTCGCAGGCCATCGGCCACTCCTTCTCGCACTCGTCATCTTGTCGAATTCAGTATAGCCGCCGCAGGAAAATAGGCAACGAACGACGGGGGACGAGGAGCGATGGAGCAGTGCGTTCTGCGGAGGAAAGCGCGTGCAGGGCGCCGAACTAGCAGCCGCTGCACCCGCCGCAATTGCGTGCAGCGTCCTCGAGCGCTTGGGCTTCTGCCGCTGCATCGAGGTCGAGCTCCTCCACGCGTGCGGCGAGGGCGCTTTTGCCGCCGACCACGTGAACTCCCGCGTTGTGTTTGTGGAAGGCGCCGTTTCCGAACGTTGCAAGGTATTGCGCCAGCGCGGGGCGGGCTGTAAGGTCCGCCACGAACGCGTTCATCTCGCGACCGTCGCCGAACACGTCGCCGATGAACGCGAACGCATTGTCGAGTCGGCTCGACAATGCGCTCGCCAGCTCCTTAAGCTTATCTGCGTCTTCACCGTAACGTCTGCCCGCAACCGCGAACGCCGCATCGCCGCTCGCGACACGCGCTTGTTCGCACATGCGGGCGCAATCGACGACCACGGCATGCCCTCCCGCATCAAGGGCATACCGAAATACCGCACCGGCCATATCGGCGACATGCGCGTTCGCTGCACTTCTCATACGAATCCCTAGCTCACACGTTAAAGATAACCTTAGTTAACTATTATGGTGACAGAGCGGTTCGCGAGATGCAACCTCATCACAAAAATATTAGCCTTGTTTAACTTTAAGAATTGCGCGCCTTTACTTCCTGTGCCGCCAGATGTCGAATAGCACCCAGACGGACAATATGAACGCGCCGGCGAAACCGAAGAACGAAACGAACGGCACCCCGAGGACCTCGACGCTGCCGCCATACGGCGCGATGATGCTCGACCCGATAAACAAGCCAGCCACGATGACGCTCACGGCAAGCCGATTCATGATGCGCGATATGCCCGAGATGGGCTCGCCCGCCCCGAGCATCTCCATGTTTACTTTCAGCTGGCCGCGCGTGAGCATCCGAAGCGCCTCGCCCGAATAGCTCGCCGCCTGGGCCGCGCCGACAGACGCCCTGCGCAGCTCGAGCAGCGTGTCCTGCGCCAGCTCCTTCCCCACGACAAGCGGGTTCGCCGAGCGTCTGATATGGTCGTTGATAATGCTTGCGACGCTGTCGTTCTCGATGAAATCGGCCACCGTCCCCTCGATGGTGACGATGCCGCGCGACACGTTCGTGACCGAAGTCGGCAGCATTACCTTGCTCTGGCGCGTCACGCTCATGACGTCGGCGAGCAGCTGGCCAACGTCGAGGTCGCCGACATCGCACGACGCATAGCTCGCCAGCAGCAGATCGAGGTCGGCCAGCAAACGTGGATGGTCGATGGCCGCATTGTCCTTCTGAACCGCGAAGGATAGCAGGGCGTCCTTGAGCTTGCCGGGGTCCTGTGCGCCAACCGCCTCGACTATCGTCGCGAAGCCGGCCCGCTCGGCAGGGTTGAGCTTGCCCATGACCCCCAGGTCGATGTACATCACCTTGCCCGCGCGCACGATGATGTTTCCCGGATGCGGATCGGCATGGAAGAATCCGTGGTCGAGCACCTGCGTCGCGTAATTGTCGAGCATTTTCTCGCCGATTTCGGAAAGGTCGTAGCCCTCCCGCACAAGGCGCTCGTGATCGTAGATGGGAATGCCCTCGATGTATTCCATGACCAGGCAGTACTCGCTGCACAAATCGGGATACACCTTCGGGCAGTCGATGAAGGCGACGTTCTTGTTCAGCTCCTTGAACACGCGCAGGTTCTCTGCTTCGACCTCGAAGTCCGTCTCGTCGAGGAACGTTCTCCACATCTCCTCGACCACGTCGGAAAAATCGAGCAGCTGCGTGTCTTTCGCCATACGGGATGCGCGCTTCGCCATTATGCGCATGATGTCGATGTCCTGGGCCATGGTGGCCTTCACGCCCGGTCGCTGAACCTTGATGGCGACCGTTTCGCCGTTTGCGAGGCGCGCTTTATGGACCTGGGCAAGCGATGCGCTCCCGAGGGGATGCGGGTCGATTTCCGAGAAAACGTCGTCAAGACCGTCCCCGTAGATGGACAGGAGCGCCTCGCGCACCTCCTCGAACGGCAGCGGGTCGCATTCGGTCTGCAGCTTCGACAACTCGTCGCAATAGACCTTGGGCAGAATCTCCGACCGCGTCGAGAGCGTCTGGCCGATCTTCACAAAACTCGGCCCCAGGTCCTCGAGCATCGTGCGGAACTCCTCGGGGGTGAACCCCCTCAGAACGTGATGCTTGGCGAGAATCGAGTAAATCTCGCGCAGGCGGCGTGAGCGAGATTTACGGCTGAAATTGAATTGTTCCTCGGACTCGAACCCTCCGCCTCGTCCGAAGAAATGATTGAGGAGCGTATTACCCGGCATGGAGCGTAAACGTTCGCCGCCTTATGCCTCTTCGCCAGCTGCTTCGACAGCATCCTCGGCGGCTTCGGCGACTTCCTCGACGGCTTCGGCGACTTCCTCGGCGGCTTCGGCGACCGTCTCTTCGTCGACGACCTCAGCCTCGACTTCTGCGGCCTTGGCGTTCTGCTCTTCGGCAATGCGGGCGGCAGCTGCAACGAACGCCTCGCGTTCCTCGGGCGTCATGATGCTCATGCGTGCCTCGAGTGCGCTCTCGCGGATATCGGTTGTCGCCTTGCCGGCCTTGCGCTGAAGCTCGTCGTTGAGCTCGCGGCCCTGTTCGAGCGTTATCTCGCCTTTGGCAACCAGCTGGTCGATGACTTCCTTGCCCTTCTCGCCGGTGTAGGCCATAGCCCCGATACCTGCCAGGAAGATGTTCTTGAATCCATCGCCTATGTTCGACATGACATTCGCCTCCTTGACGTGCGGGCATCTTGCCCGCCACTCCCTTGTCGGAACCATCTTGATTTTATGATAGGACGGCAAGGCGGAATAGCGGCAATCGGTTATCGTTTCGTCTCTTTTGCGTCAATTCATGTTTACGGTATGACGCCGTGCAGCACGGCAGACCCACAATGGAGCCATGTCCCGCACGCGCTACGATAAAACCTACGTGTTCTCCACCATGCCCGTCGGGCGAGCCGTGGCGTACCTGGTCGTCCCCACCGTGCTGACGCAAGTCATCTCGATCCTCTACAACCTGGCCGACACGTACTTTGTCGGACAGCTTGGAGAACCTTCGCTCGTCGCTGCCGTGGGCGTATGCCTGCCTCCCATGATGCTGCTCACCGCAATCGCCAACCTGTTCGGCGTCGGCGCGTCGTCCGTCGTTTCGCGTGCGCTCGGCACGGGCGACGAGAACCGCGCGAAACGCGCAGCAGCGTTTTCCCTGTGGATCGGAATCGCCGCAGCGGCGTCATACATAGCCATCGCGACCATGCTGCGCGATCCCCTCATCGATGCGTTCGGGGGCGCCGGACAACCCCATTCCGCGGTGGTCGAATATCTCACATGGGCATTCTCGATAGGCGGAATCTTCTTCTTCCTCACGGGGCTTCTCGCCCACCTCTTGCGCTCGATGAGCAAATCGGTGCAGGCTTCAATCGGCGTTGCCGCAGGATCCGTCATCAACATCGTTCTCGACCCCTTGCTCATCTTCGGCGCAGGATGGGGCATCCGAGGCGCCGCGACAGCGACGCTCATCGGCCAGGTGGCAAGTGTCGTCATCCTGACCTGGCATGTAATCCGCAACGAAGACTGCGGCATAATCCGCCAGCTTCCCTCGTACGCGATGCTCGACGCCGACGTTGCGCGCGAAGTCGTCTCCATCGGTTTCGTGAGCTTCTGCATGACCACGCTCGCCCAGATATCGAACACCTGCGTCAACGCGCTCGTTGCCCCGCACGGTACCGCCTACCTCGCGGCGTCGAGCGTCGCCATCAAGCTCAACATCGCTGCATTCGGAATAGCAATTGGGCTTTCAACCGGCGTCCTGCCCATCATCGGGTTCAACTACGCTGCAGGCAATGCCGAGCGCGTGAAGGCGGCGATCAAGGTGGCGGTTGCGTTCTCATGTGGAATGAGCGCGTGCTTCACTGCCCTCGTCCTCGCCTTTCCGGACGCTATCACGGCGTTCTTCATCGACGACCCCGCTACGATCGAATGCGGACGCGCTTATCTCCGCGAAGTTGCGCTCTGCTTCATCCCCTCGGGGCTCGTGTTCATCGCCACATCGTACCTGCAGGCAATCGGCCAGAAGAAGCGTCCCTACATCCTCGCCTTCACGCGCATGGGGACCGTCGACGTCGTCTGCATGACGGCTTGCTCGATTCTGCTCGGCCCCGCCGGCATCATCGCGGGAAAGCCCATCGCCGACTGGCTTTGCCTCTGCACCTCGCTCTTCGTGCTGAACGATCTGCGGCGCCATCAGAATCCCTTTGCCAAAGAAGGCGCCAATAGGTAACCCGACATCGCGCCGCCAGACCGAAACGCGACCGTCCCCCGCGCGCCTCGACCTTGCCGGCGTTGAGGAAGAGGATGAAAACGGCGCTATTCCTGGACTTTCATGGCGAGGGCGAGCGGCACTTTCCGAATGCGGCGAACATGGAGAAACGCTACGGCGGCATACGTCGCCGCACCGACGAGCACTTCTTGCACGTAGGTCTCGGGGGCGACCCAGATTTCAAGGTTGCCGGCGTATTTTGACATCATGATCTGAACGAGCACGTCGAGGGCTCCCACGATGATAGGCAGACACGCGACGAGCGAAACGAGCACCGTCAGCGTGATCGAGCGAATGTAGAGCTTTGAAATCTCCCTATCCCGATAACCGAACACTTTCATATAGGAGATGGCCCGGGCGCTGCGGTCGATTACGGTCTTGGTAAGGAGGTAGATGAGGATCAGGAACAGTGGAACGACCGCGTAAAGCAGGGATGACGCTATTTTTCCCATGGAGTCCTGCAGCTGGTCTGCGACCGCGAGCATTTGGTCGGGCGTTATCTCGGTTGCAACGTAGCGGCTGTTCAGCGACAAGGGCTCGTTTGAAGCGTATCCGCTGAAATAATCATCGTCGTTGCCGAACAGTTCGTTGAAATCGTGCATCGTCATATATACGTTCATGGTGGTGCTGTTACCTACGGCCTCGTCGAACGTCAAGTCGTACGAATCGCCCGTGTACTTGTCGCCGAACGCGCGCGCTTCGCCGAGCCGTATATTGCATTTGCTCATCACGCCGCGTCCGATGCACATATGCCCATCGGATACGGGAACATCATCCCAATAACGAGACCCCTCTTGCACGCCGTACACCGTGACATCTTCGTCCATATCGAAGAAGCGGCGCTTCGTCTGCAGGGTGGCCATCGCGAACTTCTCCGCTTGGGCGATCGCCTCCGGCGGGTTCTCCTCGGTGTTCACCGCGTTCGCATCGGCATCGACGCGTGACGCATCGATGTAGAGCGAAAGCAGGTGCGCCGGATCTATGCCCGACAGGTCTTCGGTTAGCATGAGTTCTTCAGCTGCGGCAAACGACTCGCGATCGCTTTTCGAGGCATCAATCTCCATCGGCGTTTTGAGCACGTACAGGTGCTCTGCGGGAACGTCCTTGGCCGATTCCTCGGCAAAATGGTTCATGAGCGGCATCATCGCCAGCCCGAACAGCAAAAGCAGGCTGCCGAACATAATTCCGAAGAACAGCGTCGCAAAGTGCGATAGATTGCGCACGAATACGCGCAGGCGAAACCGCGTTGCAAAACGCAGCCCCATCGGAAGCTGGACGTTGGAGCGCTTGGAGCGACGAACAATCTCGCGTCTCAGGAATTGGAGCGGCGTCGCGCGCATGCGGCGCACGAGGCCCACGAACGTGATGAGGACGAGCAGCACGAGGGGGATGACCGTGGTCATGACGAACACGCGCGTGTTCCACGTCGTGTGGTAAGGCGGAAAGCCATACGAATTGTAGTAGAGCCCCTGCATGGGCAGCACGAGGAGCGTGTACCCGACGACATTGCCGACAACGGCACCTGCAACGCCCACGACGGTCGGCAACGTCATGTAGTGGACGATGAGCTCACGTTTGCGCCATCCACTCGCCAGCAACGTGCCAATCACCGCGCTTTCCTCCTCTATGGTCGCATCGGTAAGCACGACGAAGACGAACGCCATGATCACGATGAGCATGATGAGCAGGATTTGCCACATCATCTGGTCGCCCTGCGTATCGTCGAGCGCGTAGACCATCGCCTGATTCGAATCGCAGTCCACGAAATCGGTCACGAGCTCGCCCTCGTCCGCAAGCACGTCGAGCATGTCCTCCTCGAACGACGTGCGGTCAACGAGCGACATCGAACGGTCGTCCAGGAAGAAGGCGTAGCTGTAGATGAGCGACCCTTGGCCTATGCCGTCAAAGGCCTCTTGCGTGACCTGGGCGACCGTAAAGCTGAGCGCATTGAATATGAAGCTCGAATTGTTCTGGAACAAGCACGAGTAATCGGACAGCGTCATTATGCCGACGAGCGTCATGGGCCGACCGGCAACCTCGACCACATCTCCCACCTGCAGCTTGTTGTTGTTGCAGAACACGCGGTCGAACGAGATCTCGTCATCGGCTTCAGGCGCCCTGCCCTCACAGTAGACCGCCTGGTTGCGCTCGCCCCTGTTTACGAAGACGCGCGCCTGCGTTCCATCCGCCGCCCCATCGAACACGAGCGGCGTGTCGTAATAGAACTGCTCCACAACCGTGCACCCGAGCGCTTCGACCGCCCGAATCGCCTTCTTGTCGGCTTCGAACGTCGTGGCGAAATGCCCGTCCTCAGTGCAGTAATCGTCGCGCATGTTCGTCCCGATGAGCTCGATGGAGCTCGCCGCGACCAGGAACCCCGACGTGAACGAGATGGCAAGTGCAAGCAGCAGGAACATGCCGAGGTATTTGCCCAAATTGTTCTTGAGCTCGCGGGGAAGACGTTTTGAAAGGGGCGATCGCATGCGGCTACCACGTCAACTCTCGGGCAGGAACGACGTTCGGATTCAGCTCGTCTCCGACCAGCCGCCCATCGCGCAGCCGCAGAATCCGATGGGCCATGTGCTTGATGGCGTCATTGTGCGTCACGATGACGATCGTGCAACCATACTCCCGATTGACCTGCTCCATCAATTCGAGGATTTCCTTGGATGTCTTGTAGTCCAACGCGCCCGTCGGCTCGTCGCACAACAGCAAGCTCGGGTTCTTCACAAGCGCCCGTCCGATTGCACAGCGCTGCTGCTGCCCGCCGGAAATCTCATGGGGAAATTTCCGGCGATGCTCCCACAACCCCAATGATTTGAGCAAGTCGTCCAAAGGGAGCGGATCGCTTGAAAGGTATTGGCACACCTCGATGTTCTCGGTGACCGTCAGGTCGGGAACGAGATTGTAGAACTGGAACACGAATCCGAGCTCTCGACGGCGATACTCGACCAGCCCCTTATCCCCCAGGTCGGTCAGGGCCGTGTCGCCGACGCGTATCGAGCCGCCGTCCGCGGGCTCGAGGCCTCCCACGAGGTTGAGGAACGTCGATTTCCCCGAGCCCGAAGGCCCCAGCAGCACGCACACCTCCCCCGCGTTCACGCCGAGCGTGATGTCGCGCAGAACTTCAACTTTGGCCTCGCCCTCACCGTAGTGCTTGCAAAGTCTTTGTATATCGAGGAACGGTTGCGCCATCGTTAGTTCACCTTACCTAACTAATTATGTTAGGTATAGCTTACTTCAAACGAATGCGCAAGACGCGCTTTCCTTTTAAAAACGCGGTTCCCGAAAAGTGCGCTATCATCCATAAAAAGACGAACGAACCTGAAGCAGCCTCGAAGCTGTGCGCCTGTCTCGAGAGGAGCAAGATCATGACCCTCAGCGAATCGGACCGCGAGACCGTGGAGAACTACGACGAATGCATGCCCGACGAGGAGATGCTCTACGACCTGGCCGACTTGTTCAAGGTTTTCTCCGACACGACGCGCATCAAGATCCTGTACGCCATCATGCCCGGCGAATTGAGAGTGGCGGACATAGCCGAGGCCATCGGCGCAACGCAGAGCGCCGTGTCACATCAGCTCCGCATACTCAAGGCCGCGCGGCTCGTCCGGTTCCAGCGCGATGGCAAGAACGTGCTGTACTCCCTCGCCGATGACCACGTCTACACCGTGCTCGCGCAAGGCATGAATCATATCTGCGAATAGATGAGATGAGGGGACGGGTGCAACGTCCCGTCTTCTACTTCTCGGCTGCATCCCCATCGGGATCGGGCTCGTCCGCTGCGGGAGCGGGAGCCGCATTCGGCACCTGGCCCGTCTGGACGCCGCCCTGGTACGGATACGCTCCATACGCTGCGCCGGCTGCAGCGCCCGCGAGCTCGAAGGGCATCGGGTCGTCCTGCCCGCGCCAACGGGGCACGTCAAACTGCATGGTCCAATAACCCATCGCCCGAGCGACGACAGCCTCCACGAACACACTCGCCACCATCGCGAAATACACGAGCGCGAGAATTACCACGAAGAAAACCCCGCCCATGGAAAGGAGCACTGCAGCTACGGTGCCGTTGTCCCCGCTGCCGCCGCCCATCATTCCCGCATGGGTCCCCACTCCCGCCAGCACCAAGATGACCGTGACCACGATCACCACCATCGTGATGATGATGCTCAGGATGACGGCAAGCAGCAGGTTCATGCCAAAAATCCTCATGATACCCGTGGTGTCATGGCGGAACATGCGCCAAACCTTGCCGATCTGAAAGCCAGCCGACAAGCGGTCGTAGATGGCCGTGCGCATGGCCGCAATCCAGAACAAGATGTTCACGAACAGCGAGAGCAAGCATCCGGCCAGGTAAATCAACGAACCGACGCCCGCCGACGCCGCGCTTCCAACTCCGAGGACGGAAGCCCCGTCGTTTATCGTCGACATCGTCGCATACATTCCCGCGCCCTGCATGCTCGACCCAATGCTGACGACGATGGCGGGAACGAGCTGGAACACGAAAGAAACCACGAGCAGGAACCAGCCACGCCGCCAGAACTTCCCGTCATCGTTTCCGAAAATGCGCGCGGGCAGGGGCTGATGGGTGCCCCAGGCGATTTCGCGAGCCCATCCGTACAAGTAGCCATACAAAACGATTTGCCCGAAAATCGGGACGAGGCCAACAAGCGCGAGCAGACACATCTTCCCGAACCAGCCGGGCGAATTCTTGATGTCATTCCAAGAAGTCTGGAAGTATTTGATCTGCATGATGGACCCCTTTCGCGTATAGCGTAACTATAACGAAAAGGGGGCGCTATCGCGCCCCCTCGAAAGAGTCTGTGACTCGTCTGTTACTTCAGGGTAACAGCGGCACCAGCTTCCTCGAGCTTGGCCTTGATCTCCTCGGCCTTGTCCTTGGCAACGCCCTCCTGGATGGCCTTCGGAGCACCCTCGACGGTCTCCTTGGCTTCCTTCAGGCCCAGGCCCGTGATCTCGCGGACAGCCTTGATGACGGCGATCTTGTTGTCGCCGAAGCCCTCGAGGATGACGTCGAACTCGGTCTTCTCCTCCTCAGCGGCAGCGTCGCCACCGGCCGGGCCAGCGGCCACGACGGCAGCAGGAGCAGCGGCGGAAACGCCGAACTCTTCCTCGATCATCTTGACGAGCTCGGAAGCCTCGAGCAGGGTCATTTCCTTCAGAGCCTCAATAATCTCTTCTTTGGTGACAGCCATTGTGCTTGTCCTTTCGTTTCGGGGCGGGCATCCTGCCCGCCTGTCGACCTCGCGGTCTCGTTTTTCTTAAGTTATGCGGCCATCAGGCCGCTTGCGCTGCTCTTATGCAGCTTTCTGGTCGGCAATCTGCTGGATTGCGCGTGCGAGACCACTCGGCACGCCGTTGATGCAGACGGCAAGGCCGCGAGCAACACCGGAGATAGCGCCGGCAATCTGCGCGAGGAGGACCTCCTTGGAAGGCAGGGAAGCGATAGCATCGATGTCTGCGGCGGACACGAACGCGCCGTCCATCATGCCACCCTTGACTTCCAGCTTGTTGTTCTCCTTTGCGAACTCGGTGACGGCCTTGGCAGCAGCAGCCACGTCGTCGCCGCAGAACACGAACGCAGACGGTCCTTCGAGGATGGAATCCATGTTGACCAGGTCGAGCTCTGCAAGCGCCTTCTTCATGACGGTGTTCTTGTAGACCTTCATGACAGCACCGGCTTCGCGGACGGAGCGACGAAGAGCCTCGACTTCCTTCACGGTCAGACCGCAGGCGTCGACAACCCAAACGGCACTGACACCGTCGAGGTCGGCCTTGATGTTCTCCATCATTTCAAGATTACGAGCATTGGGCATTTTCAGTTGCACCTCCTTCTTTTTCAAACTCATGTCCCGCACCGTGAGAAGGGATCGAGTCCGAAAAAGAAACGACCCCTGCAGTCCAAAGACAGCAGGGGTCGCACGCATTCGATCGGTACAACCACCTCGGCGGGCCGGCATTCGTTGACGAACACGCGTTTGAACCTTGCGGTACCAGCTGTCTTCGGTAGCGGAACTGTTTACAGTTCGCGCTGCTTTACAAGCAGCCTGTCTATAATACCCAAATCACCTGCGCTATGCACGAGACTCGATGTTTTCTCCACTAATAAACGACGCCGATGCACCCGACGCATCGGATTACGCGTCCGTGACCCCCTCCGGCGCCGAGGCGGCTGACGCAGAAGCTGCTGGCGTCGAGGCTGCCGACGTCGAAGCAACAGGCGCCGAAGCGGCCGAGCCCGCCGCTCCGGACTGCGCGTCCGCGTCCCCTTCCGACTTCGCGCCGGACTTCTCGCCCGCGCTCTCGCCCGCCTCCTTGGCAGCATCGGCCTTGGACCCCGACGTGATTTCGCTTACCGGGCACGTTGGCGTGTTCTCGACGTACGTGAACGAGATGCTGTCGCCCACCTGGTAGCCGACGATCTGAATCGCTCCCGGCAACATGAAGTCGTAAATCGCGTCATCGCCCTCGAGCGTCACGTAGAAATGCGAGTTGCCCTCTATGACGGCCTGCGCCATCGTCCTAATCGAGCCGGACTTCTCGCCGTAGTTGCTCGTGTCGGACAGCTCCTCGGGGGAAATCGTGCCGTTCGTGGCGAGCAGCGTCTCGTAGGACTTCTGGCAATCCGCAACGGTGTCGCCAACGGCCACGTTCTGGTAGCGCTGGATGTCGATCATCGCGAACTTCTTGACCAGCCCTGCGCCGTCCTTGAGCGCCATGAAATACGTCGGTTGGTTGGAGACGTTGATGAGCAGGGGGAACGTCGCCGTGTAACGGAGATTCTGCACTTGGCCCTCGGCGGACTCCATCGCCGAAACCTCGGTTGCGCCCGATACCGAATAGTAATGCGACTCGGCAGTGCGCTGGTCGATGAGCACGAATCCGACGATCGAGTTGTCGGCGGTCGCAGACGTGACGCCCGTGTAGACCCAGACGTCGTCGTCCTTGGCGATGTAGTTGTAGCCGAGAAGGCCGTTGGTCCCCGGCGTGGTCTGCACGACGCCCGACTGACCGAGCCACGAGTTGAACCAACCGTTCTTGTAGGCACCGGACCAGTTGTATTGACGCACGAGCAGGTCGGCGGGGTACACGCGGTCGACCCACTGGGGAACGTCGCCGAGCGAGAGCTCCTGGCATTCGCCCGTCGACGCGTTGCACAGCACCACGTGGTCGATCGTCTCGCCGCCGAACAATCCGATGGTGTACTTGCGCACCGGGCAGATCCACCACGGCTGGCCGTCCTCGTCGATTTCGAACGACTTCTCATCGAAGATGTAGAACGGGTACTTCAGCTGGATGTAGCGGTCGATGTTGCGCGCGAGCGGCTCGGACGCCGTGTACTTCATGCCGTTGCCCTCGCCCAAACGCACGATCTCGGCATCTTGCGTCGTCATGTTCACGAGCGCATAGGCCGGAATGCCCTCGTCGCGGTTCGTGAGCCACTTGAACAGGTCGGCATAGCCGAGTGGGCTCACGCGCACGGGAGAGCCCTTGTAATTGATCTGGCTGTAGAGCGCGTCGATTTCGAACTGGCTGACGTAGTCGGGTATCGAGCCCATCTCGCGATTGCCGAGCAGGATGGCCGAGTCACGGTCGATGACGGGGATCTGCGAGTAGTTGACCTCCTGGATGTCCTCGGCAAACGTCATCGTGTCGGTCTGAAGGACCTCGGCGTACTTCTTCGCATTGCCCGGGAAAAGCGACAGCGACAGAACCCAGCCGATCACGCCCAGGACGAGCACGGCCACTGGTATGAACGACAGCACCTTGAAGGTCTTTGACTTCGAGGGGCTCGGGTCGAGCTTGCTGTCGCCCGTCTCGTAGCGCCTCGAGCGCCCGCGGAAGAACAGGAAGCAAGGCAGCAGGATGAAAATGGTCACGAACATCCACGTGTCTGAGCTGTTAATGCTGATTGGCGGGTGGAACCACCAGTAGGCCGCCAGCAAGATCACGACCGCAAGGATTATCGCCAGGATCAACGTGCGCCTGGACCACGATGCCATGCGGTCCCCGAGCGAACCCGAGAACTCGACATGGGGTATCTTCCCGCCGCCCGAACCGCCGTCTGACCCGTCGGCGCCACCTGCAGCCGGCCGACGTCCGCCCATGCCGCCGAAGAACGGAAAACCGCCGAACGGCATGTCGCCGCGACTCGAGCTCGAGCCCCGTCCGCCGGCGCCGCCTGACGACCCACCAGATGCATGCTGCGCTTTCGGCTCGGACGAAGACGCCTCGCCGCCAATTTCGTCAACGTTCATCCCCGACTGCTTAAGAGCATCGAGCAACGAATCGATTCCACTTGCCATGTCTTCCCTTTCCCGTACGTAAGGTGAGTCGAGACCGGCACCCCATCGGCCAGCCCGAGGGGAGCCGTCTTCCGTGCCGTCGTTACAGCCTGGCGGCTATCGCGTCGACGAACTCCTCCGTCGACAGCGTTCGCGGATTGTCCAGAACCGTGATGCGCGCGAGATCGCCCGTCATGTCCCCCGCCTCGATGGTGTCGATCGTCGCCTTCTCCAGACGGTCGGCAAACTCCACGAGCGCGGGCAGCTCGTCGAGCTCGCCGCGCTTGCGCAAAGCGCCCGTCCACGCGAATATGGTCGCAACCGAGTTGGTCGACGTCGGCTTTCCCTCCAAGTGCTTGTAGTAGTGGCGCTGCACGGTTCCATGCGCCGCCTCGTACTCGTAGATGCCCGCCGGCGACACGAGCACGCTCGTCATCATGGCCAAGCTGCCGAAGGCGCTCGACACCATGTCGCTCATGACATCGCCATCGTAGTTCTTGCACGCCCATATGAACCCACCGCGCGCCTTCACGACACGTGCAACGGCATCGTCGATGAGCGTATAGAAATACTCGATGCCCGCCTCCGCGAACCTGTCCGCGTAATCCGCCTCGAAGACCTCGGCGAACACGTCCTTGAAGCGGTGGTCGTACTTCTTCGAGATGGTGTCTTTCGTCGAGAACCAGAGGTCCTGGCCCGTATCGAGCGCGTAGTTGAAGCAGCTGCGCGCGAAGCTCTCGATGCTGTCGTCGAGGTTGTGCGTGCCCTGCACGACGCCCGCGCCCGCAAACTCGTGCACGAGCTCGCGGACCTCGGTGCCGTCGGCGGCCGTGTAGACCAACTCGACCTTGCCGGCGCCGGGAATGCGCATCTCGGCGTTCTTGTACACGTCGCCGTAGGCGTGGCGGGCGATGGTGATGGGCGCCTTCCAGCTACGCACGACCGGCTCGATGCCCTTCACGAGGATGGGCGCGCGGAATACCGTTCCGTCGAGCATCGCGCGGATGGTGCCGTTGGGGCTTTTCCACATCTGCTTGAGGCCGTACTCCTCTACACGCGCCGCATTTGGCGTGATGGTCGCGCATTTCACGGCGACGCCAAGCCGCTTCGTCGCCTCCGCCGCCTCGACGGTCACGCCGTCGTCGGTCGCATCGCGGTTCGCAAGCCCCAAATCGTAGTACTCGGTTTTCAAATCGACATGCGGGCAAATCAGGCGATCCTTGATGAGCTGCCATATTATGCGCGTCATCTCGTCGCCGTCCATTTCGACGAGCGGCGTCTTCATCTCAATCTTCGTCATAACGTTCCTCGCACGGTTCTCTCGGCAAAACGCTTCGCGCGCTTATGCAATCAGGTTCCTCAGCACGTACTGGAGTATACCGCCATGGGCGTAATACTCGCCTTCCGTTGGCGTATCGATACGCACGACGACCTCGAAGTCGCGCACGGACCCGTCGGCTGCCTTCGCATGTACGCCGACGATGCGCGGCTCGGGCAAGCCCTGGCTGAAGTCTATGGCATCGATCGTGTATTCTTCCGTTCCATCGAGCCCGAGCGCCTCTACGCTTTCCCCTTCTTTGAACTGCAGGGGAAGAACGCCCATCCCGATGAGGTTCGAACGGTGGATGCGCTCGAAGCTCTCGGCGATCGCCGCACGAACGCCGAGCAACATGGGGCCCTTCGCCGCCCAGTCGCGCGACGAGCCCGATCCGTACATCTTTCCCGCCAAGACTATTGCGGGGATGCCTGCGGCGCGGTAGCCCATCGCCGCATCGTACAGCCACGACACACCGCCGGCCCCGAAATCGAATGTCCAGCCGCCCTTGCGGCCGTCTGCCAGCTTGTTCGCGAGCTTCACGTTTGCGAACGTGCCGCGCATCATCACTTCGTGGTTGCCGCGCCTCGAGCCGTACGTGTTGAAATCCGCCGGGCGAACGCCGCGCTCGACGAGGTAACTGCCCGCCGGGGTCTCTTCGGCAAAAGCCCCTGCAGGTGAGATGTGGTCTGTCGTGATGAAATCGCCAAGCAAGGCGAGCACGCGCGCATCCGATATAGCGGAAGGAGGCTGGGGCTCGCGGCCCATTCCCTCGAAATAGGGGGCTGCACGAACATACGTGGAATCGTCTGCCCAGTTGAACAAGTCGCTTTTCTCGACCGACAGCGAGCGCCACTCCGCATCGCCCTCGAACAGCCCCATCGAGCCCTGCTCGTACAAGCTGGCATCGACGAAAGCGTCCATGAGCCCTTCGACCTCCTCGGCCGTCGGCCACAAATCGGCCAGCCGCACTTCACGCCCGGTCCCGTCGATGCCGAGGATGTCGTTCTCCATATCGAAATCAACGGTTCCGGCCAATGCATACGCGATGACCGCAGCTGGCGTCATCAGGTAATTCTGGGAAACGTCCGGGGAAATGCGGCCTTCGAAGTTGCGGTTGCCCGACAGCACGCTCGCCAGCTCGATGTCGTTGCAGATGTCGTGCATCTGGCCAAGAATCGGGCCTGAATTGCCTATGCAGCTCATGCAGCCGAATCCACAGGTATAAAAGCCCAGGTTGCGCAAACCATCCAGAAGCCCAGCTCGTTCCAAGAGGAGCTCCGTGGCGTGACTGCCCGGCGCAAAGACGCACTTGACCCATGGCTTGGGCGAAAGCCCCGCTTCGCTTGCCTTCTTTGCAACAAGGCCGCATGCGAGCATCATGCGAGGGTCGGTTGCCGTCGTGCAGCTCGTCACCGCGGCAATTGCGATTGCCCCATGCGCGAGATCGTACGTTGCGCCGCCGATGCTCACCGACGCGCGGGCGCTTCCGTCGAGGCCGCGCTCGGCATCGATCGCCGCGATTCTCTTCTTGCCGTCGGCGATGTCGAACCGGTCGTGAGGGCGCGAGGGACCCGACATGGAAGGCTTCACCCTACCGAGGTCGAGCTCCACGACCTCGGCATACACGCGCTGCCCACCGTCGGCATCAAGCCAGAGCCCTTGCTCTTTTGCATACGCCTCGACCAAGGCAACCTGGTCTGAGGAGCGCCCGGTCATCTTGAGGAACTCGAGCGTCTGGTCATCGACGGGGAACAGCGTGCACGTGCTGCCGTATTCCGGCGTCATGTTCGATATGCATGCCCGCTGGGTTGCCGACAGTTCCGAGACTCCTGGCCCGAAACACTCGACGAAGCATCCGACGACGCCTTTCTCCCTGAGAACCTGGGCGAACGTCAGGGCCACGTCCATGGCGGCAACCCCTGCGCCCAGCTTTCCGACGAGCTTCACCCCCACCACGCGCGGGACGAGCGTCGTGATCGGCTGGCCGAGGGCAGCTGCTTCCGCCTCGATTCCGCCGACGCCCCAACCCAACACGCCGATGCCGTTCGCCGTAGGAGTATGCGAATCCGTTCCCACGAGCGTATCGAAGTACGCAACGGGCATTCCGTCGGCCTCCTCGTCGCCCGTCATGACGACGCTTGCGAAGTTCTCTATGTTCAATTGATGGCAGATACCCTGTCCCGGAGGCACGATGCGGACGTTTTCGAACGAATTCTGCGCCCACTTCAGGAAGCTGTACCGCTCGCGGTTGCGCTCGAATTCAAGGCGCGCGTTCTCTGCGAGGGCCGAAGCGCAACCGAACCTATCGGCTATCACCGAATGGTCGATTACCAAATCGCATGGCACCTGCGGATTGATCTTCGACGGATCGCCGCCGAGTTTCACGCAGGCATCGCGCATCACGGCAAAATCCACGAATACGGGAACTCCCGTGAAATCCTGGAACAGCACGCGCGCAGGCGCAAATTCGACCTCTTCGCCCGCCACGCCTTTCAGCCCGGCATCGACGATCCTGGCGGAGAACGCCTGGGCCTCTTCGGCGGTACGCGCGCAGCGCATAACGTTTTCAAGGAGAACGGTCAGCGAATAGGGCAGTTTTTCCGCGCCTTCAATCGACCTCACAGGGTAATAGGCATATCTCGCATCGCCAACCTCGAGAATCGATGCGGCTCTTTGCTTACCTTGAGTCATTCGCTCCCCTTTCGAACCCACGTAGAAACACGCTCATTGAAATACAGTTCGGTACATTATAAAGGCGCACGTCGGTTTTACCGTACGCGCGACGGCGAGGAGACGTCTTTTTCAGGAGATATTCCCTAGGCTTGCGTGTCTTTCAGCGTGTCGAGGACTTGCTGCGCCTTGCGTTTGATGGTTCCTTTGCCATTGCCTGCATCGAACGACATGCGTTCTGCGAGGCTCTGCGCCACTTCGGGATCGAGTTTTCCGGCCGCGAAATCAATCACGGCAATCATCATGTCGTTAAACTCGAGGTCCCCGTGATAGCACTGTATGCCCTCGTCGATGAGGGGCCACACCTTTTCGGAGCGCAAGGCGGTCGTCGATCCGTATTTGCAGAGGAAACGCATGGCGCTCAAGCGAACGAAGCCGCTGTCCTCGTCGAACAAGCCCGCTTCAGCTTCGGGAAGCGCCTTGCCGCAACCGCGGGCGTCGACGTCGACGAGAAGCGTGAGCGTCTCGAGGCATTCCCAACGCGTTTGCGCTTCGGGCCTGTTGAGGGCATCGATCACGTCGTCAATGTAGGCGTCGACGATGTGCGGGTCGATCTTCGCGAGCTCGTACAACGCCGCTGCAGCAAGCTGGCGCTCCCTGCGCCCGCCTTCTGCGAGCAGCTTGACGGTCTTCTCGAGATCTTTTTGGCTCTTCTGCGCGGCGTCAACAATGACCTTTACAGCTTCTACCCGCTCTGCCACAACTACACCCCACTTTAGAAAGGAATCTTAGTTGTTCAATTATAAATTACGCTCGATGCGCTAATGCATCCGGCAGCTGCTCGTCAGCGTAAAAACAGATTTATCAGGCACTTCGATTGGTCACAATGGAGATGGACGTCAATTGGTCCGCGAAAGCGGACAACTACATGTGCCCTAAAACAAAAAAAGTCCCGAAGGACCCTAGAGAAAGGCATGTGCCCTGCGCGAGTGCGACTACCTACCCTCCCGCAGCCTGGCGCTGCAGTACTCTCGGCGACGGC
>CAMOUE010000009.1 GCA_946626265.1 uncultured Eggerthellaceae bacterium
CCGGCAGCTTGGACGTGACCAGCTGCACCGGCACGCCTTCGCGCGCGAGCAGCTCTGCCGCGACCCAGCCGTCCCCACCGTTGTTGCCGCTTCCGCAGAAAATCGTCACGGCGTCCCGTTTGCTGCCCGGCTCGCCGCCCCGCGCACTGCCCCGCGCACCGGCCAGCGCGCTGTCCCGCGCACTGCCCGGCTCGCCGTCCCGCGCACCATCCGGCTCGCCGTCCCGCGCACCGCCCGGCTCGCCGTCCAGCGTGCGTGCACTCGCGGCCTCCCCGAGCAATTCGCCTGCGCGCTTCGCGACGGCGGCGCCAGCGCGGTCCATGAGCTCGGAAAGCGGCGTTCCGTCGGACGCGATCCGCTGCTCGAGCTCGACGACGCGCGCGACGTCGAGGACGGGCGGGGTAAACGCATGGGCATGCGCGAAGATTGCCGCGTACGCCTCGACGAGCCGGTCGAGGCCGCATGCGGCGTTCGCGGGGCTCGTCGAGGGCAGCTTCACGGCGGGAAGGCCGCATGCCTGCTCGCAGCCGAGCTTGCGGTACAGGTCGTGCGCCTTTGCGCCCGTGCAGAACACGGCCTCGACGGGGGCGTTCTCCGTGATGAGCGCGAGGTCGTTCGGACAGGCGTTGCGTATGCTCGCGTCCGAGGCTCCCTCGATGTCGCATTCGGCGACGACGTCCCACAACGCGATGTGGTGGCGCAGGCAGAAATCGCGCTTGCGTTCGTTCGTGGAGGGAACGGGCTCGTCGGCGAGCCTGGCCACGACACGCCAGAAGCGGTTTTGCGGGTGTCCGTAGTTGAACTGGACCTCGCGCGATTTCGGGCTCGGGAGCGATCCGAGCACGAGCACGCGAGAGCGCTCGTCGTACGTAGGCGGTATCGAGTGCACGATGTGTTTTACGGCCATGGGTAGCTCCAGCTCCGTTCCGCGTCTTGTCTTCGACGAGCGTAACGTGGCGCATGGCGAAATGCAAGCGTCCGCCCCGAGGCGCCCGCCAACGACCGTCGAGGCGCCCGCCTATGACCGTATGGTTGTCCGAGGGAAGCAGGAGTACAATGGGCAACGTTGTTTGCCTAAAAGAAGGACAGGGGGTGGCCGCGTGGCTTCCGCACTTGAAACGCGTGTGCTCGAATGCATAGTCTCGCGTGACCTCGCGAGCTTCAGGGCTCCGGTGCTGCTGATGGTGTCGGGCGGGTCGGACTCGACCGCGCTCGCCTACATTGCCGCGGCGCTTCGCGACGCGGGGGAGCTGGCAGAAGTGTCCATGCTCCATGTGAACCACAAGCTGCGCGGTGACGCTTCCGATGGGGATGAGGCGTTCGTCCGCCAGCTCGCAGACCTGCTGCAGATTCCGCTGACGGTCGTCGACGTGGACGTGAAGCGCATGGCGGAAGAGGAGCACGACAACGTCGAGGCGATAGCCCGGCGCGAACGCTACGCCGCCGCGGCAGAAGAGCTCGCCGATCTGTGCAGGGCATCCGGCGTGCCCGTCTCCGAGGGGCGCATCTTCGTCGCGCATACCGCCGACGACCGCGTCGAGAATTTCTACATGCGCTCGATCGTCGGCACGGGGCCGGGCGGGTTCAGGTCCATGCTGTACCTGAACGGCCAGGTCGCACGACCGTTGCTCGATATCGGCCGCGAGGAGCTGCGCGACTACATCATCGGCCGCATCGCCGACGAAAAGCCCGTGCTGCGCGACGGCGACGAGTCGCTGTGGCGCGAGGACGCCACGAACGACCATACCGACCGCTTCCGGGCCTACGTGCGCCACGAGATCGTGCCGCTCGCGAAGGAGCGCAACCCGCAGCTGCTCGAGACGCTCACCCGGACCATGAACCTCATCGGGGACGAGGACGACATGCTCGACGAGATGGCCGCGGGCGTGTTCGAGCAACATGTCACATGGCTCGAGCCTGCCGAGCAGGGCTGCGTCCTCTCGCCGTGGCTCGCGGCGGAGCGGGTTCCGATCCTCAGGCGGGTGGTCGTGAGGGTCCTCGAGTCCCTGCTCGGCTACGATGCCCGCATTCAGGCATCGACCGTCGATGCCGTTCTGGCTGCGTTCGAGGGCGGAAAGCCCGTGAGCGGGTACGTCGCGAACATCCAGGGGAACCTGGCCGTGAGCGCGAACAGGGAAGGGGTGCGCGTCGAGCCGATGGCCGCGTTCCGCACGAGGAGAAACCGCCTGTAGCGGTTGGAAGGTGGGTTGCATGGACCTCGACATCGTTTTGGCGAGCGCATCGCCCAGGCGCAGGCAGCTGCTCGAGAAAGCGGGCGTGACGTTTCGCGTCCATGCGGTCGACGCCGACGAGACAATCGACGAACGGCTTGCCGACCAGCCCCAAGAGGCCGTGAAGAAGCTGGCGGAGCGCAAGGCGAAAGCCGCCGTCGAGGAGCTCGTGACCGAGGAGTACGACGGCACGATGGCCGTCATCGGCTCGGATACCATGGTCGTGTTCCGGGGCGAGATCTTCGGCAAGCCCCGCGATGCCGCCGACGCCTCGCGCATGCTGCATGCGCTGTCGGGCCATGGCCACGACGTGCACACGGCCGTGTCGGTGTGGTTCGTCCACGCGCCCGCCGGGCAGGACGTCGGGCTTTACTACCGCACGTTCGTCGAGACGACGTACGTGTACTTCAAGGACCTCACCGACGAGCAGATCGACGAGTACATAGCGTCGGGCGACCCGTTCGACAAGGCGGGCGCCTACGGCATCCAGTCGGGCGCCGGCGTGTTCGTCGACCATATCGAGGGCGACCTCGATACGGTCATCGGGTTTCCCGTCGAGCGACTGTCCAGGGAGTTTCCCGACCTGTTCGAATAGCCGCGCGCGTTGCCCCCGCATGCGCCCGCACACGGCTCGCCCGCGCTGCTCCCGACGATTCGCCATGTTTCCGACGTGTAATTATCATGGCTGTTCGCGCCCCGTCGCCGTATCGTGAACGGCATGTTCGAACGGAATGGTAAACTGTTCGTTCGATATGTGAACTGGGAGAAAGCGTACATCGTGCATAAAGACATCAAGGAAATCCTCTACGCCGAGACGGAAATCGCCGCGCGTGTCAAGGAAATCGGAGAGGCCCTGACCGACGAGTATTCCGAGCTTGCCGCGAACGGGGAGAGCATCGTGCTCGTCTCCGTCCTGCGCGGCGCCGCGATTTTCATGGCGGATCTCGCGCGTGCGACCGAAGTGCCCATCGAGATGGACTACATGGCCGTGTCGTCGTACGGGGCCGGCGTGAAGAGCTCGGGCGTCGTGAAGATCGTCAAGGACCTCACCTCGAGCATCGAGGGCAAGCACGTCATCATTGCCGAGGACATCCTCGATTCGGGCCTGACGCTTCAGTACCTCCTCGAGAACCTCAAGGCGCGCAACCCGAAATCGATCGAGATCGTCACGTTGCTCAGGAAGCGCAACCGCGAGCAGGCGCATATCGAATGCGCGCACGTCGGGTTCGAATGCCCCGACGAGTTCATCGTCGGCTACGGCCTCGACTACGCGGAGCGCTACCGCAACCTCCCCTATATCGGAATCCTGAAACCCGAAGTATACGAATAGCCCAGGAAGAAGCACATGCCACAAAACAATAAGCAAGACAACAGGAACCTGGTCATCTGGGTTGTGGTTTTCTTCGTTATCGCGATGATAGCCGGTCAGCAGTTCATCGCGATGCAAGACGCCTCGATGCAGAAAGATAGGCCGACGCAGACCGACGCGCTGCTCACGTCCGAGTTCCTCCAGGCGGTCGAGCAGGACCGGGTCGTCTCGATCGTGTACGATGCGCGCAACTACACGGTCGCGGGCACGTACTACCCGGCGATCACCGCCGGCCAGACCGGCGTCGAGTCGTTCAACGAGGCCATAAACGCGCTGAACGCGCGCGTGTCGCTGCTGCGCACGGCGCCGGACGGCTCCGTCACGGGCATCGGCACGAAATCGCTGTCGTCGACGACGCTCGGCGAAGAGCATAACTACACGTCGACGTACGTGGGGCAGGAGTCGCTCGCCCAGCTCGTCTCGAGGCATCCGCAGATCACCTACGAGGTGCAGTTGCCCGCCCAGTGGCTCGACATCCTCGGCACGTTGCTGCCCATCCTGCTGTTCGGCGTTCTGATCTTCATTTTCTTCTCCCAGATGCAGAAGGCCAACAACCAGCAGATGGGCTTCGGCAAGACGAAGGCCAAGAAGGCTCTCGAGGAGCGTCCCGATGTCAAGTTCGACGACGTCGCCGGCGTCGACGAGGCCGTCGAGGAGATGCGGGAGATCAAGGACTTCCTCGCGAACCCCGAGAAGTACCAGTCCCTTGGCGCCAAGATCCCGCGCGGCTGCTTGCTCGTCGGCCCTCCGGGCACGGGCAAGACCCTGCTCGCGCGCGCCGTGGCGGGCGAGGCGGGTGTTCCGTTCTTCAGCATTTCCGGCTCCGACTTCGTCGAGATGTTCGTCGGCGTCGGCGCCTCGCGCGTGCGCGACCTGTTCCAGCAGGCGAAGGACGCGGCTCCGGCGATCATCTTCATCGACGAGATCGACGCGGTCGGCCGCCAGCGCGGCGCCGGCCTCGGCGGCGGTCACGACGAGCGCGAGCAGACGCTCAACCAGCTGCTCGTCGAGATGGACGGCTTCGACTCCAACGATTCCGTCGTGCTCATCGCCGCGACGAACCGCGCCGACATCCTCGATCCGGCCTTGCTGCGCCCGGGCCGCTTCGACCGCCAGATCGTGGTCGACGTCCCCGACGTGAAGGGCCGCGAGAAGATCCTGCAGGTGCATGCCCAGGAGAAGCCCATCGGAAGCGATGTGGACCTGAAGAAGATCGCAGCGCTCACCCCCGGGTTCACGGGTGCGGACCTCATGAACCTCATGAACGAGAGCGCCCTTCTGACCGCTCGCCGCGGCAAGAAGGTCATCACGATGCAAGAGGTCAGCGAGTCGATGGAACGCGTCATCGCCGGTCCGGAACGCAAGGGCCGCGTCATGGACGAGACGACGCGCAAGACCATCGCCTACCACGAGAGCGGCCACGCCCTCGTCGGCCATACGCTCGAGCATGCCGACCCCGTCCACAAGATCTCGATCATCTCGCGCGGCCGCGCTCTCGGCTACACGCTGTCCATCCCCGACGAGGACAAGGTCTTGAACTCCCTGTCCGAGATGCGCGACCAGCTCGCCGTCCTCATGGGCGGGCGCGTCGCAGAGGAGATCTACTGCGACGACATCACGACGGGCGCGAGCAACGACCTGGAGCGTGCCTCCAAGATCGCCCGTTCGATCGTCACGCAGTACGGCATGAGCCCGCTCGGGCACCAGGTGTTCGGCCAGCCCAACCACGAGGTGTTCCTCGGCCGCGATTACGGCAACACGCAGGACTACTCCGAGGAGACGGCGCGCCGCATCGACGACGAGGTCGCGCGCATCATGCGCGAGGCGCACGACCGCGCCTACGACATCCTGTCCTCGCACGCCGATCAGATGCACTTGATGGCCAGCGTGCTGCTCGAGCGCGAGACGGTCGAGGGAGAGGCGTGCAAGGCCCTGCTCGACAACTCCTGGGACGAGTACCTCGCGCGCGAAGACGAGATCATCGCACGCAAGGAAGCCGAGGAGGCAGCCGCGCGTGCACGCGATGCCCGCCTTGCCGACCCCAACTGGCGCGATCGCGAGCAGGCGGCCATGCAGGACGCCTACGGCATGGCGGCCAGCAGCAGCTGCCGATAGCCCAGCCGGCCGCGCAGCAGCCGCTCGTGCAGCAGCCTGCGGCGCAACAGCAGTCTGCGGCGCAACAGCAGCCTGCCGTGCAGCAGCCGGCCGCGCAGCAGCCCGTCGACGTTCCTGCCGAGGCGAAGTACGACCCCGGCTTCACCGAGCAGGTGCCCAGCAACCTGCCGACAGGCCGGGAGGGCAACGACAAGAGCGAGGAGTAGCGCTATGACATGGCGATGCGCTTCATTCGAATTCGACGAGAGGATGCCCATCATCATGGGCATCCTCAACGTAACGCCCGATTCCTTCTCGGACGGCGGCGAGCATGGCACGTACGATTCCGCGTTGGAGCATGCCCGTCGCATGCTCGACGAAGGAGCGCAGATAATCGACGTCGGGGGAGAGTCGACGCGGCCGGGAAGCGACGAGGTTCCCGTCGACGAGGAGATGGCGCGCGTCATCGACGTCGTGCGCGCGCTCGCCGGCGAGGGCGTGTGCGTGAGCGTCGATACCCGCCACGCCGAAGTGGCCCGTGCGGCCGTTGCCGCCGGCGCGGCCGTCATAAACGACGTGTCGGGCTTCCGCGATCCCGCGATGGTCGACGTTGCGAAATCGTGCGACGCGGGCTTGGTCGTCATGCACATGAAAGGCGAGCCCAAGACGATGCAGGACGACCCGGTCTACGACGATGTCGTGACCGAAGTCCGCGACTACCTGCGCGACCGCGCCGATGAGCTCGAACGCGCCGGCATCGCCCGCGAGCGGATCTGCATCGACCCGGGCCCGGGCTTCGGCAAGACGCCCAGCCAGACGCTCGAGATGGTGCGCAACTACCACGAGTTCGCCCGCTTGGGATATCCGCTCATGGCCGCGTTCTCGCGCAAGAGCTTCATAGGCTACGCCTACAACATCGAGGACCCCGCGCAACGCGACGCCGCCTCGGCAGCCGAGGCGCTGCTCGCCGTCGAGCTCGGCGCATCGGTCGTGCGCACCCACAACGTCGCGGTAACCGCCGAAGCGCTCGCGGACCTGCGCCCCCTCGTCGTCATTTCGCTCGGGTGCAATATCGCGCTCGTCGGGAATCCCGGCGAGGAGCAGGAGGGAAAGATCGCGCAGCTCAACCATGCGATCTCGCAGCTCTGTTCCGTGCCCGACTCCCAGATCGTCGACATATCGAGCTTCTATGCGAGCGAGCCTGCGTACTACGAGGACCAAGACGAGTTCGTGAACGCGATCGTCTTGATGCGCTGCGGTGTGGCCCCCAAGGAACTGCTCACGTACCTCCACGCCATCGAGAACAGCCTCGGGCGCGTTCGCGAGATTCCGAACGGCCCGCGCACATGCGACCTGGACATCGTCGACTACCAGATGTACGTCGTCGACACCGAGGTGCTCACGCTTCCGCATCCCCGCGTGCTCGAGCGCGATTTCGTGGTGAAGCCGCTCATGGAGCTGCGCCCGAATTTCGTGTTCGCCGACGGCGCGCGCCTGACGGACGAGAACGTGGTGTACGGCAAGGCGAAGCTCATCGAGCGCTAATGCGGCCGCCCGACGCGCTTCTGGCGCATGGTGACGTGTTCGGGCTTGGCGGCCCGGGCGGTGAACGCCGCAGCTTTTCGGAATAGGTCCACTTGTACCGTTTACGAGACGATGTATAATCTCCTAGTTTCACAAGAGGGGGTTTATATGGAAAGAGTAAAGCCGATAGCTCAGACGAGCTCTCGTTCCCGTTCGATCGCGTTTATCGCGCTGTCGATAGCCGTCATGGCCGTTTCCGCGTGGGTGACGGTGCCGATCGGTCCCGTGCCGTTCACGCTGCAGATGTTCGCGGTCACCTTCGCCATCCTCGTGCTATCGCCCAAGCAGGCTCTTTGCGCGATAGCGGGCTATCTCGTGCTCGGCGCCATAGGCGTGCCCGTGTTCTCGGGCATGCGCGGCGGCTTCGGCGTGCTGCTCGGGCCGACCGGCGGGTTTTTGTGGGGCTACCTGGCCGGTGTAGCGCTCGCAGTCGGCTTCCTCGCGCTCGTGCGTTCGCGCGGCATCGACAATTTCGCCGTGGGCGTCGTGGCGGGCCTCATCTTCACGGCCGTCGCGTACGTGTGCGGTTGGGCGCAGTACATGGCCGTCGCGAACGTCGGTCCGCTGGCATCGTTCGCCGTTACTGTCGCGCCGTTCATCGTGGTCGATGTCATAAAGATCGTCGCGGCCACCGCCGTCGCGCGCGTGGTTATCCGTGCCGTCGGCACGACGCACTAAACGCACGCTGCCGAAGACCGGATGGCGGTATCCTGTCGGTAACATCCTGTCAACCGTGCGGGATGGGGAAAGCTAGCGACAGCGAAATCCCGAGCATTCCGAAGGAATCGCCGGGTTTTCGCTGTCGCTAGCTAATTGCGGGGATGGCGACGATGAAGCAGGCGCCGCCCTCGGCGCGGTTGAACGCCTCGACCGTGCCGTCGTGCGCCTCGACGATGGTCTTGACGATTGCCAGTCCGAGACCGGTCCCGCCCGTGTTGCGCGCGCGGGACGAGTCAGCCCGGTAGAAGCGGCCGAACAGCAGGTTCGGGTCGATATTGCCGAAGCCCGTCCCGTCGTCCTTGACCTGTATGACCGAGTTGCCATGCAGGCCGGAGAGCTCGATTGCGATGTGGCCGCCCGGCTCGATGAAGCGGCTCGCGTTCTCGACGAGGTTCGTGAGCGCCTCCTTCAGACGGTCGGCGTCCCCGAGCACGTCGGGCGCCTCGCCTATGATTTCGACGTTGGCCTCCCTCTCGACCAGGATGGGATGTAGCGTGTCGACGACGTCTTGCGCGACGGTGCGCAGGTTTACGCGCGCGAAGCGCGTGGGAATGTCGTCCCGCTCGATGCGCTGGAGCGTGAGGAGGTCGTTGACGAGCCGCGAGAGGCGTTCGGCCTCGGAGATGACGATGCCGCTGAACTTGTGCTGGAGCTCTTGGGGCAAGTCGGGATCGGCGAGCATTTCCGCATTGCCGCGGATGGCCGTGAGCGGCGTCCTGAGCTCGTGGGCGACGTCGCTCACGAATTCGCTCTGGCGCCGGTTCTCGCGAACGAGGTCGGCTTGCTGCGATTCGAGCTTGCTGACGAGCGCGGCCATGGAGTCCGAGAGCTCGTCGGCCTCGTAGAGCCTGCCGTCGGGCTCGAACGTGACCGGGGCGCCGGCGCGGTACGCCTTCACCTTGCGTTGCAGCAACCTCAAAGGCTCGGAGAGCAGATAGCCGATGATGAGGCTCAAGACGAACGTGAGGAACGCCGAGGGGACGAGGAGGAAGAACGTCTGCCAGGGCAGGTCGTACAAAAGGGCGCACACGAACAGGACCAACGCGCACGCAAGGAGCGTGAGCAAGGTCGAGAGCAGCGCGAAATATGTCTGAAGGCGCTTTATTGGCGGAACCTATACCCGTAGCCGCGGACGGTTTCCACGAGGCCGGGGTCGTAGCCTGCGGCCTCGATCTTGTCGCGCAGGCGCTTGATGTGCGTGTCGACCGTCTTCGTCTCGGTGAGGTACTCCCAGCCCCACGCCTCGCGGAGCAGGTCCTCGCGCGATACGACCTTGCCGGCGTTCTTCATGAGGCTCGCGAGCAGCTCGAACTCGCGCGGGGTGAGGTCGAGCGGGCCGTTGTCGCCCTTCGCGGTGTGCGCGTCCTCGTCGAGCGTGATGCCGCCCGCCGTTATGGCGTGGCTCGCATAGCCGAAGTCCCCGCCCGACCCGCGGCGCAAAAGCGCGTGCACGCGTGCGATGAGCTCGCGGACGCCGAACGGTTTTGCCAGGTAGTCGTCGCCGCCGATCTCGAGCCCGACGACTTTGTCGAGCTCGGTGTCGCGCGCCGAGAGGAACAGCACGGGCGCCGAGGTTATCGAGCGCAGGCGGCGGCACAGCTCGTAACCGTCCATGCCCGGCAGCATGATGTCGAGCACGAACAGGTCGTAGGGATTTTGCCGTGCGGCGTTCAGCGCGTCTTCGCCGTTCTCGAAGATGTCGACGCTGTACCCTTCCTTCTTCAGCGCGTATCCGACGAACTCGGTGATCGAGCTCTCGTCGTCGACGACGAGGATTCTCTTCGTGGTGTCGCTCATGGCCGTCCTCCTTGCGGTTCGTTCACAAAGCGTTGTTCGATGATATGATACCGTTACGATTCTGAAATGCGGCGAAGAAGAGCCGATGCGTTTTCGATACCAAAGGGGATTGTCAACGTCATGTTACTTGCCATCGATGTGGGAAACACTCAGACCGTGCACGGCGTCTACGAAGGCGAGAAGCTGCTGCACATGTGGCGGACGTCGACGAACAAGAGGGAAACCGCAGACGAATTGCGCCTGAAGGTGCAGCCCCTGCTCGCATCCGAGGGAATCGCCCCGGCTGATCTCGAGGGGGCGGTGCTCGCGTCCGTCGTGCCCGCGCTCACGCTCAGCTGGCGAAGCGCCCTCGGCGCGCTCATGGGACGCGAGCCGGTCGTCTGCTGCGCCGATGCGGCAGCCGGCCTGTTCGAGACGACGTACGGCAATCCGTCCGAAATCGGCGCGGACCGCATCGCAGACGCCGTTGCGGCGCGCGCCCTCTACGGTGCCCCCGTCGTGGTCGTCGACTTCGGGACGGCGACGAACCTCGAGGTCGTCGATGCAGATGGCCGGTTCGTCGGCGGCATCATCGCGCCCGGTCTCGAGACGTCCGCATCGGCGCTGTTCTCGCATGCCACGAAGCTTCCCGCCATCGAGCTGACCGACCCGGGTAGCGCCATCGGGCGCAACACCGTCCATGCCATGCAGGCGGGCATCGTCTACGGCGAGGCGGACCGCGTCGACGGATTCGTCAGGCGCATCTTCGACGAGCTGGGCTACGAGGCGAACGTCGTGGCCACGGGCGGCCTGGCGACCACCATGGCGCCCTTGTGCAAGACCGTGACGCATGTGAACTCCGAGTTGACGCTCGATGGTCTCAGGCTCGTCTACGAGGCTGCGGTATCATAGCCTCCATGACTTCACAAACTTCATTCATAGCTCGCACGAGCGATGCCGAGCAAACGCGTCGTGCGGGAGCGCTGCTCGCGGCGTGCGCACGTCCCGGCGACGTCGTCCTGCTCGAGGGCGACCTCGGCGCGGGCAAGACGCAGTTCTCGCAAGGTTTCGCATCGGGGCTCGGCGCGAGGGAAAGCGTCATCAGCCCGACGTTCAACATCGTGATCAGCTACGTCACGGGACGTTTTCCCATACACCATTTCGACTTGTACCGTCTGGATTCAGCCGAGCAGCTCGAGGACATCGGGTTGCGCGAATACCTGGAATCGGGCGGCGCGTGCCTGGTCGAATGGGCGGAAAAGTTCCCGGAGGCGTTCGACGAACACCTGAAGGTGTCTATCGAGAAGGCGTCTGACGACGAGCGCGTGCTGCGTGCACGTGCGCAGGGAAAGCGCGCGGAAGAGCTCCTCGCGCAATGGAAGGCCGCGCTTTCGGGAGGCGCTGGAAGCGGCGACAATCTAGGCGATGCCTCTCCGTCATCTGGCGAGACGACGCGCGCCGGGGGCCAGGAGGGGCGCGACGCCAACCAGGGGGCGCGCCCGCTTCGAAATGCGCCCGAAGCCGCGCGCGAACGCGGCGACGGTGCGCTGGAGGGCGGGTACGTCTTGGCGTTCGACACGTCCAACGAGGTCGTGGCGATTGCGCTGGGCAGGTTGGACTGCGCTTCGAAGGCGGTCGAGGCGGTGGCGTGCCGCGAGGTGCGCGCGCATCGCGCCTCGAACACGAGGCTCGTCCCGTGCATCGACGAGCTGATGGGGGAGGCCGATCTTGCCCGCAAGGCGATCGGCTGCGTGTGCGTGGGGCGCGGTCCCGGTTCCTTTACGGGGGTCCGCATCGCGATGGCGACTGCCAAGGGCGTAGCCCAAGCGCTCGGCGTGCCGCTCGTCGGCGTCTCCACGCTCGATGCGGTGGCGTTCGGCGCGCAGGCGTCGGGCGTGCGCGGCGACGTGCTCGTCATCGCGGATGCCATGCGCAAGGAAGTCTATCCCGCCCGATTCCACCTGGACGAGGCGGGCGCGCATCGCCTGGGCGCCGATCGCGTGGTGAAGGCCGATGCGTTCGCCTGCGAGCTCGAGGAACAGCGGGTTGAAACGGGCGGTTTGATAATTACGGGCGACGGCCTCGTGAAATACCGCGAGCGCTTCGAGTCGTTCGGAGACGTCCTCGACGAGGCGGCATGGGATGTCACGGGTTTGGGCCTGCTGCTCGCGCTTCAGCAAGCTTGGAGGAGCGGCGACGCCGACCCGCTCGACGCCGTTCGCCACGACCCGGCCTTCGCGCTTCCCGTGTACACGCGCTTGTCCGACGCGGAGGAGAACGAGCGCATCAAGCTCGCGCGCGACGACGAGCGAAACCTCTCCACGGGCGTGCAGGACGTCGCCCCCGACGGGGGCAAGGGCCGTGCGACCATGCATGCGACGGCGCCGCTTTCGGCGCCGGCGGACGCAACGGGCATCTCTTACCGTCCGCTCGATGCAGCCCATGCGGCGGATGTCGCCGCCCTCGAAGGAGACGTCATGGGCGGCGACGCTTGGAACGAGCGCCTCGTATCCGAAGAGCTGGGGCATCGCGACCGCAGTTGGTGGGTCGCCCTCGACGGCGACATGCTCGTCGGCTATGCGGGCGGCCTCGTCGTCGACGGCGACTTGCAGGTGCTGAAGGTCGCCGTCGACCCGTCCATGCGCCGTCGCGGCGTAGCTCGCGAGCTCGTCGCGCGCGTGGCCGACGATGCGCGCAGCCTCGGCGCGAGGACCTGTTCGCTCGAGGTCCGCGCATCGAACGAGGGAGCGCAGCGGTTCTACCGCGCCCTCGGCCTCACCGAAGTCGGCACGCGCCCGCGCTACTATTCCGACCGCGAGGACGCGCTCATCATGGCCGGCCCGCTTCCCGTGGAGGCGCGCGGCGTTGCGGGCATGGAGCTGAAGCATTTGGAAGGCGCTTCCAAATCGAGCGAGAAACGCCCGCTTATCTTGGCAATCGAGTCGTCTTGCGACGAGACGGCGGCTGCGGTCGTCAACGGCGAGGGCCGCCTGCTCTCGGACGTCGTCGCCTCGCAGATCGACTTCCACGCCCGCTTCGGCGGCGTCGTTCCCGAGATCGCGAGCCGCAAGCATATCGAGGCGATTTGCGGCGTGTGCGCCGAGGCGCTCGATGCGGCCGGGTCTGCGAGCGGGATGCCGGTCGGTCCCGTGCGGTGGCGCGACCTCGACGCCGTCGCGGTGACGTACGCGCCGGGCCTTCTCGGGGCGCTCGTCGTGGGCGTCGCGTTCGCCAAGGGCGCCGCCTGGGCGCTCGACGTCCCGTTCATCGGGGTGAATCACCTCGAGGGGCATCTGTACGCGAACAAGATCGGCTCCGACGGCTTCGAGCCGCCGGCCGTCGTGTCGCTCGTCTCGGGCGGAAACACGATGCTCGTCCACATGAAGGGATGGGGCGAGTACGTCACGCTCGGCGCGACGATCGACGACGCGGTGGGGGAAGCCTTCGACAAGGTGTCGAAGGCGCTCGGGCTCGGATACCCGGGCGGGCCCGTCATCTCGAAATGGGCGGCAGAGGGAGACCCTTCCGCCATCGATTTCCCCCGGGCCATGTTGCACTCCCACGACCTGCGGTTCTCGCTTTCGGGGTTGAAGACGGCGGTCGTGAACTACATAAACAAGGAGCGTCAGGCCGGCCGCGAGCTGAACATCGCCGACATCGCGGCCGGTTTCCAGCAGGCCGTCATCGACGTGCAGGTCGCGAAGGCCGCGACGGCCCTCGACCAGACGGGCGCGCGCACGTTCTGCCTCGGCGGCGGCGTGGCGGCGAATCCCGAGCTGCGCCGTGCCTACGAGCGGATGTGCGCAAAGCGGGGCGTCGAGCTCGTCATGCCGCCATTGTCGAGCTGCGGTGACAATGCGGGCATGATAGCGCTCGTCGCGCTCGACCGGTACGCGCAGCGGAAGTTCTTCCCATTGGATGCCGATGCGCTTGCGCACGCGAGCCTCGACGAGCCGTACTAGGGCTCGAGCGGTCGACAGCGCAATCGCCGGCAGGTGGCGCGCCGGATTGACGGCGACACGCCGGGTCTTTCGCCCTACTTTCGGGCTACGTGGACGGCGGCGATTCCGCCCGTGTAGTTCTTCCAGGTGACGTCCGTGAATCCCGCATCGCGCATCATCTGGGCAAGGCCTTCCTGGTCGGGGAACGCCCGAATGGACTTGGCGAGGTAGACGAACCCGTCGCGGTCGCCCGTGATGAGCCCGCCCCAGAAGGGGATGAGGTGCTTGAGGTAGACGTTGTACAGCGCACGCCAAACCGGGTTCGGGGGCGTCGAGAACTCGAGGCACACGAGCGAGCCGCCCGGCTTGAGCACGCGGTGCATTTCCTTGAGCGCCCGCGGGCGGTCGGGCATGTTGCGGATGCCGTAGGCCATCGTGACGACATCGTAGGAAGCGTCGGCGTAGGGGATGTCCTGCGCGTCGACGACGTCGAAATCGACGGGCGTCGAGCCGAACGCGCCGCGGGCCTTGTGCATGCGCGCGACGTCGAGCATCTCGGGCACGAGGTCGGTCAGCTGGATGTGGGCGGGATGCTTCGTTCTCGCCACGTACTTCGACACGTCGCCCGTTCCGCCGGCGATGTCGAGGACGTCGTGCTCGGGGCGAATCGGGGCCTGGTTCATCATGCCGCCAAGCCAGCGCCGGTAGGCGCCGAAGCTCGAGATGGCGTTGAACCGCTCGTACTTGCGGGCTATCGTCGAGAAGATGGTCTTGACCCGCTCGGTGGAGAGCTCCGCCGGGGCGGTCTTGCCCGTCGCGGTGTCGATTGTTCCTTGAGGCGTGATGTCGTTCATGCGTGTATGGTACCCCGATTGCGCGGGGGTCGTCGACTGCGCGCGAACTTTGGGTGGTTTCTTCATAACGCCTGCGGTGCGCCCGATGCGGCAGCTGCGGGCAATCGGGGCCGTTCGCCCGGTTGTCGCGGATACCCTGTGTACTTATCCTCGGGACAGATGACTTGATGATATGATATCGGGATGCGTAAACAGGCATCGAGCCGACAATCACATATGATTCAGGAGCTGGCATGGCTAAGCAGAAAATGACGAAGAAGCAGCAGGAAGCCCGTCTGAAGGCGGCTGAGGAGCGCGCAGCCCGCGAGTCGGAGAATCGCGCGCGGAGGGAACTCACGAAGCGCATATTCACCATCGTGGTGTGCGTGATCCTCGTACTGGCCCTCGGCGTCCCCACGGTCGGCCTCGCGCTGCTCGGCGGCGGTGCGTAAGAGAATCCTCGAAGGAGTTCCGAATTGTTTGGCATAGGCGGATTCGAGCTCTTCATCATCCTGGTTTTCGGGTTCCTCATCTTCGGGCCCGACAAGCTGCCGGAAATTGCCACGACCGTCGGCAGGGCGATCGCCAAGTTCCGCAGCGCCCAGGACGAGATGAACGAGGTCATAAAGACAACCGATTTCTACGATCCCAACGATACCGAGCAGCCGTTCAAGGATCCCACGATCGCGCTCGACAAGCTGGCGAAGCACCAGGAGGAGAAGCAGGCTGCCAAGGCGGCTGCGTCGTCCGGCGCGAAGGCGGCTTCGGGCAAGGCGGGCGCCCCTTCGGCGAATGCGGCCCCCGCCGGCGGTTCGGCCCCGGCTGCGCAGGCGCGTCAGGCATCGGGCGCCGAGGCGCCCAAGCAGGAGAGCTTCTCCGAGCGCAAGGCTCGCTACGAACGCGAGCGTGCCGCGCGGAAGGCCGCCGAAGCCGAGAAAGCCGCGCAAGCTGCGGGCGAGGCGTCCGACGCGCAAGGCGCGTCGCAGGCGCAAAGCTCGCAAAGCACGCAGGGAGCTGCGGGAGGTGACGAATAATGCCTATCGGTCCCGCGCGAATGCCCTTGATGGAGCATCTCGGCGAATTGCGCATGCGCCTCGTGCGCATCGTCGTCGTCCTGCTCGTCGCCGTATGCGTGTTCTACCTCGCTTCGGGCACCATGGGGCAGTTCCTGCTCCTTCCCATCGCCGACTTCCTGCCGAAGGGCGAGGACGGCACGGTCGATCTGCAGTTCCTCAACGCCTTCGACCCGTTCACGGTCAAGTTCAAGATCGCGTTCTGGATGTCCGTCGTGGCGACGTCGCCGGTGATCCTCTGGCAGTTCCTCGCGTTCTTCCTGCCGGCGCTCAAGCCGAGCGAGCGCAAGTGGTTCGTTCCGACGTTCGCCGCTGCCGTGGTCCTGTTCATCCTCGGCACCGTGTTCTGCTACCTGATCATCCTGCATCCCGCCTTCCAATGGCTGACCGACCAGGTTGCGGGTCTCGGCACGGTCATGCCGAACGCCGCGTCGTACGTCGACGTCATCATCAAGTTCGAAATCGGCTTCGGCATCGCCTTCGAACTGCCGATCGTCATCTTCTACCTGGTCGTGTTCGACATCGTGCCCTACAGGAAGCTGAGGAGCAGCTGGCGCTACGTCTATGTCGGCCTCATGATCTTCTCGGCAATGGTCACGCCCGACGCGAATCCGATCACGATGATCCTCATGTTCGCCGCACTCGTCGCCCTCTACGAGATTTCGCTGCTCGTCTCGCGCATCGTGCTCGCGAAGCGCATCCAGAAGCAGAAGGAGGAGGGCACGTACTACGAAGACGAGGACGAAGACGCCACCGCCCTCGCCGAGGCGGACGGCGGCAAGCGCGGCGGCGCGCTCAAGCGCTCGTAGGCGCCGATATCGCTTCATGGGTTCGGGAAAGGTGAAAGGCGGGTTGCCGACATGCACGAGATGAGCATCGTCTCCGGCGTCTTGGATGCCGTCGGCCAGTCGGCGCGTGCGGCCGGGGCCACGCGCGTGCTCAAGATTTCACTGCGCGTGGGCGTCATGACCGAGGTCGTCGACGAGGCCCTCGAATTCGCGTTCGAGGCGCTCTCGGAGGGGACGATATGCGACGGTGCGGAGCTATCGGTCACGAAGATCGAGCCGAAGAGCATGTGCCTCGAATGCTTCGAGGAGTTTGCCCACGACCGTTTCCATAGGTGCTGCCCCCATTGCGGAAGCTACGAGACGCAGCTTCTCGAGGGCAGGGAATTAGAGATAGAATCAATCGAGGTTGATTTGCCCGACGATGCCGGCTCGGACGGATTGTCCGACGGCGAGGCGGGAGTATAGGAGCACTACCATGCAAATCGAGATGCACAAGCCCATACTTGACAAGAACGATGCCCTTGCCGCGCAGCTTCGGCAACGGTTCGCGGAGAACCATGTGTACGTCGTCGACCTGCTCGCCTCGCCAGGCTCCGGTAAGACCTCGACGATCCTCGCGACGATCGACGCGCTGCGCGACGAGTTCAACATCGCCGTCATCGAGGGCGACATCGCGAGTTCCGTCGATGCCGAGAAGATCAAGGCGCAGGGCATTCCCGCCGTGCAGATCAACACGGGCGGCGCTTGCCATCTCGAGAGCGCGATGCTCAAGCGCGCCATCGACGTGCTCGACCTCGAGCGCCTCGACCTCATCATCGTCGAGAACGTGGGCAACCTCGTGTGCCCGACCGATTTCGATTTGGGCGAGAACGCGAAGATCATGATCTTGTCCGTGCCGGAAGGCGACGACAAGCCGCTGAAGTACCCGGGTATCTTCCAGGTGTCCGATGCCGTCATCTTGAACAAGGTCGACACGCTGCCCGTGTTCGATTTCGACCGCGAGGCGTTCGAGACGAGCGTGCGCGAGCTCAATCCCACGGCACCCCTATTCCCGATCGCCGCCACGAAGGGCGACGGCGTCGAGGAATGGGCGAGTTGGCTGGCAGACCGCATCCGCGAGGCCTAGGGCGCTACGAATCGCGACCAAGCGCGCCTAGCCTGCATCCAGGAGATGCGGGCGGCGCGTTACCTGCTGGCGAGCACCGGCCACATGCTCATGGTCTCGAAGCGCTCCCGCATGAACGCATCGTTGAAGTAGGTCGCGAAGAACTGCTGCAATGCGCTCTCGGGTTCGAATCCTGCCGTGCGGAGGAACCAGCAGTCGAGGGCGCCGAGCGTGAGCGCGCCGTCGACGGCGAGGAAGGCCGCCACGACGAGCGCGAGCGGCCTGCGCATCTGTTCGGGGACGAGGTCCGCGAGCTTCACCATGATGGGGAGCGCCCAGGTGGTCCAAGCTACCCCGATGGCGCCCCATGCCAGCGCTATCCCGAGGCTCGTGTGCCCGTGGAAGTTGAAGGGCTGGTCGGCGTAGCTCCAGGCGACGATCCCGTAACGGGTCTCGAAGAACCAGCCGGCGAGGTACTCGAACAGGCCGCCGAGCAACGCCGCAGCCAGGAACTGCACGATAATCGGGCGGCTGCGCAGCGGGTTGACCAGCAGCGTTATGAGCACTGCGCCGACGCCGTAGATAGGCGAGAGGGGTCCCACGACGAAGCCCGCGCGCGACTCCCAACGCCCGTCGATGAGGAAGCTCACGACCGTTTCGCCGACGAGGCCGACAAAGCTGCAAACGAGGCATATGCAGACGACATGGTAGAACGTGACGTCCACGGGACGTCGCGGCTCCTTGCTCGCGTTGGCATGTCGTATGGCTATCGTTTGAGGCATTCGAGCATTCTAACGCTAAGCAATTCAATAGTGAAGACCCCGCGGCCTGCCGATTCGCGCGTCTAGTAATCGAACACCTCTCCGACCTTCGCCTGCACGCACAAGTCGGCGAAACGGTCGCGCGGCGTCGGCGCCAGGTTAACGATGGCCAGATGGTCGCCCGAGAAATAGTCAATCAAGCCCGCGGCAGGGTAGACGGCCAGCGACGTTCCCGCGATGACGAGCAGGTCGGCCCGGCGGATCGCGCGCACGGACTCCTCGAGGACGTGCCCGTCGAGCCCCTCCTCGTACAGCACAACATCGGGTTTCACGATGGCGTCGCATTGCGGGCAGCGGGGCACGCCGTCGGATGCGCTTTCGTGGAGCACGAGCATCTCGTCGAGGTCGTAAGCGGTGCCGCATCCCATGCAGTAGTTTCTCAGCACGCTGCCGTGGAGCTCCCATACGGCCTTGCTGCCCGCGCTTTGGTGAAGGCCGTCGATGTTCTGGGTTATGACGGCGGATAGGGTGCCTTCCGCTTCGAGCTCGGCGAGCTTGCGGTGCGCACGGTTCGGCTTTGCCCAGCTCGCTATCATCCTATCGAAGTAGAACTCGAAGAACCGTTCCGGATGGCGGTCGAAATACGTGCGGGATATCATCTCCTCGGGAGGGGTGTCGCCGTATTTTTGGGCGTAGAGGCCGTCGGGGCTGCGGAAGTCGGGAATGCCGCTTTCGGTCGACACGCCCGCTCCTCCGAAGAAGACCATGCGACCTTTCGCACATGAGCCTATCCACGACCGTAACGTGGCGATTCCGTTTTCCCTCGCTGGCATGGCAACCTCCCTCATTCGAAGCAACCGGCGTCGGGCAAGGATGCGTCTTGTTCGTGCTCGTTCGCGTCGTGCCCGGGTTCGCCTGCGATGCCCTCGAGGCCTTGTCCTCCAAGGGCGCTACGGCACGCTTCGAACCCTTCACGACACATTGCGAACACGTCTTCGGAAAGGCCCTTGCGATAGAACGCGCTCACCGAGAACTCGGCCTTTATGTCGTTCACGGGGACGATTGCAAGGTTGTTCCCGAATATGACGTTGTTCATGCTCGACGATAGGGCGACGTACTCTTCCGTTTGGACCTTCAGGAACAACATGTCGACGTCGCTGTAGAACGCACGGGCGATGAGCTGCGTCTTGTTCTCGGCTTGGATGTCGAGCATGTCGCTGAGTCCAGCATACACCAAGCTGTCGGGAAGGAGGAGCTTGTCGGCCGGAACGTCTTCGATGGATATGCCGCCGCTTCTGCCCGCGAGCGGATGGGTCTTGCTCATCACCGCGGAGAGGCGGTCGTCGTAGATATGCGTGAGACGGTAGTTCCGCGACACCTCAGGCTCGACGTTGACGGCGATGGCAACGTCGACGACGCCGTCCTCCAGGGAGTTCCTCAGCTCTCCGTATTCCATGCACGTCATCGTTATCTTCAGGTCGGGGTGATGCGTTTGCATGAACCTGAGGAACGGGACGTTGACGGGTCGCGCGGCATTGCGCAGGTATCCGATTCTCGCGGTCTTGCCGTGCGAGTTCTTCACGCTCTGGACGCGTTCGATCGCGCGTTCGTAATCTTGCAGGACGATCCTGGCCTCCCCGTAGAACACCTCGCCCTCGTCCGTGAGCCTGACGGTTTGCCCGCCCCGCTCGAGCAGCTTGGCGCCTAAAGACTCCTCGATCGAGGCAAGGTGCCTGCTTATGACCGAACGGCTCACGTAGAAATGCTCTGCCGTGCGCTTGAAGCTGAGCGTTTCGGCAAGGTACACGAACTCCTTGAGATATGACAGCTCCACAACGACCGCCTCCATTGCCTCAATGTCCCGATAACGACTACAAATTTAACACGTTGCAAATATCGCAACGTGTTGCAATTTGTGAACTTATTTATTCGAGTAGCATATGAACAGCAAAAACATACTGAATTGCCAAACGATACACCGCTATTCGAAGTACGTCTAATATACCACTCGCTAAATTACGGCACTCCATCATCGTGGAATTGTGTAGAGTGTCAATGTTGTTTCCATCGAGGGAAGGAGCTATCCAATGAGCAACATGAACCAGGAGCGCAACTACGGCGAAATGAGCATGAAGGACCTCATCGAGACCATCATCCGTGACTCCAAGATCCAGGGCACGATCACCTATCCGCTGCGCACCGAAGGCTATCACACCTGCAGCAACCTGCTCTTCACTGATCGCCTCTAAAGAAGCGCTTCAGACCAAAGGGCCCTCTGGGCCGAACAGCCGCATGCGTAACCCTAGCGCATGCGGCTGTTTTCTTTTGCGGGATGATACGAAGGGACGGGTACAATGTATCACCGGCCGATAAAGCATGCAGATCGCACGACGACTTGGCCGATGACATCGTAGACGCACCTTCGTATCATCCCTAAGGAGGGTGAGGGCCGTGGAGGAACCGCTGACAGACGAACTGCTCGCCGAGCTGCTCGACGCCCCGAGCCCGGACGCGTTCGCGTCGGGCCATCGGATAACGGAGCGCGACCTCCCCTCGTACCTGCAGCAGCTGCTCGACGAGAAGGGGCTCGCGCGTGCGGACGTCGTGCGCGATGCCGGGCTCAACTCAACGTACGGCTACGAGATATTCGTGGGCAGGAAACATGCGGCGCGCGACTACATCCTCAGGATAGCCTTCGCCTTGCACGCGACGCTTAAGGAGACGAACCGTCTGCTCCAGGCGGCCGGCCACAACGAGCTTTACTGCAAGACGCGCCGCGACGCCATCATCATCTTCTGCATCGACAAGGGTTACACGCTCATGCACACGGACGAGGAGCTGTACCGATTCGGGGAGAACACGATCGGGGCGCGGGGTTAACGGTTCAAGCAGGCACTCGGGGGAGCGCGTAAGATTCGACGGCGTTCAGAGCGCAGGTGCGAGCGCCCCGAGCCACGACCCGAGCATGCCCGTCGCCATGAGGGCGCCGATGGCGACGAGGAGCGCCCCGCAAATTCCGTTCACGGCCGCATAGTGCGCCTTCACCCAAGCAAACGACCCTTCGATCTGGTCGATGAGGACGGCCGAGATGATGAAGGGGAGTCCGAGGCCGAGCGAGTAGCATGCGAGAAGCGCTATGCCGGTCACCGCATGCGCCGACGAGGCGGCGAGGCTGAGCGCGGAGCCGAGGAACGCCCCGACGCAGGGCGACCATCCGATGGCGAACACCGCGCCGAACGCAAGCGAGCTCGCGAACCCGCGCGGCGTCACGTTCGCCTTCGGTTTGAGCGTCCTCTGGAAAAACGGGATGCGAAGAACTCCGAGGTAGTTCAGTCCGAGCACGATGACGACAGCGCCGCAAAGGACGTTGAGGGCCGTTTGGTATCTGACCAGAAGCGAGCCGAGCGCTCCTGCGAAAGCGCCCAGCAGCGTGAACACCACGGTGAAGCCGGCGACGAATCCCAGAGCGCAGACGAGCGTCTTGCGAACGTCCCTGGCGCCTTCGGCGCCTCCTCCGCCGGCAAAATAGGCGATGTAGAGCGGCAGCATAGGCAAGAGGCATGGCGAGATGAAGGTGATGACCCCCTCGAGGAATGTGACCGCGAAATCCATGTCGGCACCTTCATCCGTTACAGGAGCGAGTCGAGCGCGCTTCTCATGAGGGCGGCATCGATTCTCCCCGGAGTCGCCGCGAGGATTTCGCCGTCAGCGGAAACGACGACCGTCGTCGGCAGCGACGACGCGCCGAACAGGTATTGGGCTTCGCGTTTGGTGTCGTAATAGGCGGGGAGGGCGTATCCGTTGTCCTCGAGCCACGAAGCGGCCTTCTCGGGCGTCTCGCGCGTCGCATCGACGCAATCGAGGAACGCGAACGAAACCCGGTCGCCATACTCGTCGTATATCTTCTGGAAATCCCCCATCTCGTCGACGCAGTACGGGCACCAGGTGGCCCAGAAGTTGATGACGAGCGGTTTCCCGTCGGCGATGTCGACGAGCGTTTCCGGCGTGCCCGTCTCGGTGTAGACGGTCGCGTTGTAGTCGGCGAGCATCGGCGCGTCGGCGTGGGCGGATTCGCTCTCGGCAGTGCTTTCCGATGCTTGAGACTCAACGGGCTGGCCCGCACCGGCACCCGAATTGCCGGATCCGCGCGCATTCGAGAGCGCATCGTATGCGAAGAAAGCGATGGCGAGGACGACGACGAGCGCCACGAGCGCCACGAGGGGCCCTCGTTTTGCCGTGCTTTCAACCTTGCCAATCGTGTCATTGTTTTCCATGGATGACATGATAGCAGAGCGCGGACGCGCTTCATTCGCGCGAGCTTAGCCCCGATTCGTTCGAGATGCGATTTCGCCCGCGCGCTTGCGGATGCGGTCGGCGAATGTGCGGGCGTCCTCGACGCGCACGGAGATCTCGCGCTGCGCGTGGGAGAGGGCCTCGCTGCCCGATTCTCCGACTTCCTCGGCGATCTCGGAAAGCGCGCTGAGCGACTCCCTCGTGCGCGTGCGCATCTCGCGCGCGATTTCGTACGCCGCGAGGGCGGAGGCCGTCACGTGGTCGGCGGCGTCGCTTGCGCCCTGCTGCGCGTAGATGCGGGCGAGGGCGAGGGCGTCTTTCGCCCGGGCGGCCATGTTGTCCTCGCGCTCGAGCGCTTCGCGCATGAGCCGCGAGGCCTCGCTCAAGTGGGTCGTCGTGATCTCCGATGTCTCGTCGATGCTCGACGACGATTCCAGCACGTGTTCGGCGAGGCTGCTCGCTTCTTGCGCCACGGCGTTCACCGAGTCGACGACGGCGGCGATGTCGACGTCGCCCGATTTCGCGTCCTGCATTTCCCGCACGTTCATGACGAGCATCTGCAGGCGGTTCTCGATGTTCGCGAAGCTGACGTCGGGGTCGTAGTCGAGCGAGAGGATCTGCGCCGACGGGTACAGCTCGCGTAGCCGTTTCACGATGCCGCGCCCGACGATGTGGTTGGGCAGGCATCCGAACGGCTGCAGGATGAGGAACGCCTCGCATCCGTTGTTGGCGTGGTGGATGATCTCGCCGGGTATGAGGACGCCCTCGCCGGCGTCGAACGTGTGGTGGATGATGGCGTCGGATTCCACGACGAGGTCGGGCATGCGGGTCGCCGGCTCGTAGAGGGGATGTGCCGACGCGATGGAATCGCAGACATTGTGCGCATGCTCGAACAGGGCGTTCGCCGTCTTGTACCATGTCG
>CAMOUE010000010.1 GCA_946626265.1 uncultured Eggerthellaceae bacterium
TGAGCTCGATCATCTCGGCGGTGAGCAGCCAGCCCTCGCCCATCGAGTTGCACGTGGACAGCACCTGTTCCGCGTATTCGCCCAACGTGAAGATGTCGGTAGGTTCCTCGAAGCGCTTCGATTTCTTGAGCGCGTCGGTCATGGGCTTGCGCATGGTGGCGAGCAGCTGCAACGCGGCGCGCGCGCCCACGGCGCCCTTGGCCGAGCGGCCGAGCGGGTCTTTCTGGAAAATGCGCCCGACGATGCCGAACAGGAAGAACTCCACCAGGCCCGGCACGACGGCCTCGCAGCCCTCGCGCTCGATCACGTCGACGACCTGGTTGTTGGCCGTCGGGTGGAACTTCACGAGAATCTCGCCGACCACGCCGACGCGCGGTTTCGTGCCCTCGCCCTGAAGCGGCATGGTGTCGAAGTCCTTGACGATGGCGCGGCAGGTCTTGCCGAACTCGCGCCGGTTCGTGCCCTTCTTCACCTGGGCGCGGCAGACGTCCATCCACTTGTCGAACCTGCGCTGGGCGTCGCCCTCCTCAACTTCGTACGGGCGCGTGCGGTAGAGCGCCGTCATGAGCAAGTCGCCGTACGAAAGCGCGTAAACCGCCTGCTTGAGCATCGGGACGGTGAGGTCCCAACCCGAATTGTGCTCGTCGATATGGCCCTGCAGGGCAAGCGAGATGACAGGCACGTGGCCTAGGCCCGCCGCCTTCAGCGCCTTGCGGATGAGCGCGATGTAGTTCGTGGCACGGCAGCCGCCGCCCGTTTGCGTGATGAGCACCGCCAGGCGGTCCGTATCGTAGCGGCCGCTGGTTACGGCCTCCATAATCTGGCCTGTGACCAGGATGGACGGGTAGCAGATGTCGTTGTTGACGTATTTGAGGCCCGCATCGACCGCGCCGTGGTCGACCGACGGCAGAAGCTCGAGGTTGTAGCCGTAGGCGTGGAAGATCGGCACGAGGAGCTCGAAATGGTACGGGGCCATCTGGGGTGCCAGGATGGTGTAGCCCGATTCCTTCATCTCCTTGGTGAACTCGACGCGCGGGAACTCGGTGGTGATGACCTCCTCGACCGACGTGAACTCCTTCTGCTTCGTCTCCTCGGCTGGATTGAACTTCACCTGGGGAAGCTCCTCGTTCACCTGGTCGCGCAGCGCGGCCAGAAGCGAGCGCACGCGGATGCGCGCAGCGCCGAGGTTCGAAACCTCGTCGATCTTCAACACGGTGTAGACCTTGCCCGCCGCCTCGAGGATCTCCTGCACCTGGTCGGTCGTCAGCGCGTCCAGTCCGCAGCCGAACGAGTTCAGCTGGATGAGGTCGAGGTCCTTGCGCTGCGTGGCCACCTTGGCGGCCGCGTACAGACGCGTGTGGTACATCCACTGGTCGACGACGCGGATAGGCCGTTCGAGCGTGCCGAGGTGCGCGATCGAATCCTCGGTGAGCACCGCCAGGCCGAAGCTCGTGAGGAGCTCGGGGATGGCGTGGTTGATCTCGGGATCGTTGTGGTAGGGACGACCTGCCAGCACGATGCCGTGCGTGCCGGTCTCTTCCATCCACCTCAGCGTCTCCTCGCCCTTGGCGCGCATATCGCGCTTGAACCTCTCGTCCTCGGCCCACGCCTCCTCGACGGCTTCTTCGATCTCGGAACGGGTGGGAAGCGCCGCATGCTTGCCGATGACGCGTTCGAACGTCTCGGTCAGCTCGAAATGCAGGCGCTTCTTGAGGTGCTCCTTCTTGTCGTAGGGCAGCCACGGGTTCAAGAACGCCGGCGCGTCGGGCTCGCGCAGCTCGTCGATGTTCAGGCGCAGCGCCTCGGAATAGCTGGCGACGATCGGGCAGTTGTAGTGGTTGCCCGCGCCCTCGTCTTCCTGGCGCTCCCACTTGGCGCAGGGCATCCAGATGAAATCGGGCTTCTTCTCGAGCAGGTTCATCACGTGGCCGTGGCTGAGCTTGGCCGGGTAGCACACCGATTCGGACGGCATCGACTCGATGCCCGCCTCGTAGGTCTTCTTGGTGGAAGCGTCCGACAAGATGACGCGGAAGCCCAGCTTGGTGAAGAACGTGAACCAGAACGGGTAGTTTTCGTACATGTTGAGCGCGCGCGGGATGCCGACCGTGCCGCGCGGGGCGTCCTCGGGCGCGAGCGGCTCGTAGTCGAACAGGCGATGTGCCTTGTAGTCGAAGAGGTTCGGCACGTTGGCCTTCTCGTCGACCACGCCGGCGCCCTTCTCGCAACGGTTGCCCGTGATGAAGCGACGGTGCTTGCCGTTGGCGTCCTTGCCGAAATCGTTGATGGTGAGCAGGCAGTGGTTCGAGCACTTCTTGCAGCGCACCGTGCGGTGCGTGGGCGTGAGCGCGCCGAGCTGCTCGAGCGTGAGCAGCGTGGTGGGCACGCCCTCGACTGCGCGGTCGCGCGCGAGCAGGGCCGCGCCGTACGCGCCCATGTTGCCGGCGATGTTGGGCCTCACCGCGTCGACGCCTGCGAGCTGCTCGAACGAGCGAAGCACGGCGTCGTTGAGGAACGTGCCGCCCTGCACGATGACATGCTCGCCCACATCGTGCGGGTCGCGAATCTTGATGACCTTGAACAGGGCGTTCTTGATGACGGACAGCGCCAGGCCGGCGGCGATGTCGCCGACGGTGGCGCCTTCCTTCTGGGCCTGCTTCACGCGGCTGTTCATGAATACGGTGCAGCGGCTTCCCAGGTCTACCGGATGGTCGGCCTGGATGGCGGTCTGCGCGAACTCCGAGACGTCGAGCCCCAGGCCGCTCGCGAAGCTTTCGATGAAGCTGCCGCAGCCCGAGCTGCACGCCTCGTTGAGCATGATGTGGTCGATGACGCCGTCCTTCACGCGCAGGCACTTCATGTCCTGGCCGCCAATGTCGAGGATGAACTCGACATCGGGAAGCATCTCGCGGGCGCCGCGGAGGTGCGCAACCGTTTCGATCTCGCCGGAGTCGACGCGCAGCGCCTCGAGCAGCAGGCCCTCGCCGTATCCGGTGACGGTCGAATGGCCGATGGTTATGGGCTTGCCGGCGATCTCGCCGTAGAGCTTCTCGAGCGCCGTGCGGGCGCACCCGAGCACGTCGCCTTTGTTCGAAACGTAATGAGACCAGAGAATCTTTCCGTCTTCGCTGATGAGGACGGCCTTGAACGTCGTGGAACCGGCGTCGATGCCCAGATAGGCCTCGCCTTCGTAGGTGGCAAGGTCGGCGGTCTCGACCTTCTCGGCGTCGTGGCGGCGCTTGAACTCCTCGTATTCCCCGGTGCTGGCGAACAGGGGGTCGAGGCGCGTGACTTCGGAGCCCTGCACGTCGCCGAGCTTGTGCAGGCGGTCGATGACGTCGTTCAGGCGCTCCACCTTGACGGTTTCGGAAAGCCCACCGGCGACGGCGCATCCGCTCGCCACGAACAGGTGCGCGTTCTCGGGCACGATGATGTGCTCGTCGTCGAGGTTCAGCGTCTCGTAGAAGCGTTTGCGCAGTTCGGGGAGGTACTGCAACGGACCGCCGAGGAAAGCGATGTGACCGCGGATGGGGCGGCCGCATGCTAGGCCGCTGATGGTCTGCGTAACGACGGACTGGAAGATGCTCGCCGCGATGTCCTCCTTGCGCGCGCCCTCGTTGAGCAGTGGCTGCACGTCCGTCTTTGCGAACACGCCGCAGCGGCTCGCAATCGGGTAGATGGTCTCATGGCTCTCCGCGAGCTTGTTCAGCCCGCCTGCGTCGGTGTCGAGCAGGGCCGCCATCTGGTCGATGAACGCGCCCGTGCCGCCCGCGCATGTTCCGTTCATGCGCTGCTCGATGGACTGGCCGAAATAGATGATCTTCGCGTCCTCGCCGCCGAGCTCGATGGCGACGTCCGTCTTGGGAATGAACGTCTCGACTGCCGTCTTGCTGGCTATGACCTCCTGGACGAACTCGACGCCGAGCCATTTCGCCAGCAGGAGGCCTCCGCTTCCCGTGATGGCAAGCGACGCGGGAACGTTGCCGTAATGTTCCGCCGCCGCCTCGAGAACATGTGCGATGGTCGCGCGAACGTCCGAATGATGCCGCTCGTAAATCGACCAGACGATCTGGTCGTTGTCGTCGAGCACCGCGAGCTTGACGGTCGTCGAGCCGACGTCTATGCCGATGCGCAGGGCAGCTTCGGGCGTCGTGCCCACCGATCCCGCTGCGATTTCGATATACTCTCTGCCTTTGTACTTCATATGCGCCCTTATTTGATGGGTGTCTAGTCATTAACCTTTGTATTGTACCAATGAAGAAAGACGGCCTTCGTTCCTTGAGGGAAACGTCACAACGACGTTAAGTTAGGCCACGCGCTCCCGCGTACACCGCGCTCGGCCCGGCACCGCGGATGCGCGCTGGATCAAAAGTGTTGGCTGCAAAATCGCACTTGTATATTGGAATTTGCTGCAAAAATGCGCTTGTTTATATATACAAGTGCGTATTTGCAGCATTTTTCGCCAAACAAGTTCGATTTTGCAGCCAACACTTTTGCATAGGGCAAACACCGGGCTGCGTGCAAGGAAAAACCGGGGACGGACAAGCCCTCGCCCGCCGCAAAGCCGTCCAAGCTCGCGCCCGACCTGGGGCCGGGCCGAACCCGCCCATGCCTGCACGCGCCTTTTCAGCGCACGCCCGTGCCCGACCCGGGGCCGGGCCGAACCCGCCCAAACCCGTGCGCTAGTTCTTGAGCGAGTTGATCGGCGCGGGCATGCGTCCGCCACGATGGGCGAATACGGTTCCGGCATGCCCGTTCACCGGCATGACCGGCGCGTAACCGAGCAGGCCGCCGAACTCGACGCGGTCGCCGACCTTCTTGCCGATCGCGGGGATGAGGCGCACGGCCGTCGTCTTGTTGTTGATCATGCCAATCGCGCACTCGTCTGCGATGATGCCGAATATGGCTTCCTGCGACGTGTCGCCCGGGATGGCGATCATGTCGAGACCGACCGAGCAGACGCAGGTCATGGCCTCGAGCTTCTCCAACGTGAGCGCGCCCATCTCGGCCGCCCTGATCATCCCGGCATCCTCGGACACGGGGATGAACGCACCGGAAAGGCCGCCGACCGAGCTCGACGCCATGACGCCGCCCTTCTTCACGGCGTCGTTGAGCATGGCGAGCGCCGCGGTCGTTCCCGGACCGCCGCACGTGCCCACCCCGATCGCCTCGAGAATCTCGGCGACCGAGTCGCCTTCCGCAGGTGTCGGTGCCAGCGACAAGTCCAAAATGCCCTTCGCGACGCCGAGGCGCCTCGACGCCTCGCGCGCCATGAGCTCGCCTGCGCGCGTGATCTTGAACGCCGTAGCCTTGATCTCCTCGGCGACCGTCGTGAGGTCGGCGTCCTTCGGAAGCTTCGTCAGGACCGCGCGCACGACGCCCGGACCCGAGACGCCGACGTTGATCACCTCGTCGGCCTCGCCCGACCCGTGGAACGCGCCGGCCATGAAGGGGTTGTCCTCGACGGCGTTGCAGAACACGACGAGCTTTCCCGCGCCGATGCAGTCGCGGTCGGCCGTCGCCTCGGCCGCCTGCTTGATGATGCCCGCCATCTTGAACGCCGCATCCATGTTGATGCCCGCGCGCGTCGAGCCGACGTTCACCGACGAGCACACGAAATCGGTCATGGCGAGCGCGGCGGGAATGGAATCCATGAGCTTGTTGTCGGCCTTCGAGGCGCCTTTGTGCACGAGGGCGGAAAAGCCCCCGACGAAATCGACGCCGACCTGCTTGGCCGCACGGTCCATGGCCTGCGCGATGGGAGAAAGGTCTTCTTGGGTCACGGCCGCGCATATCTCGGCGACCGGGGTCACGGAAATGCGCTTGTTGACGATGGGAATGCCGAACTCTCGCTCTAGCTGCTCGACCGTCGGCACGAGCTTCTCGGCGGCGGTCGTCATGCGGTCGTACACCTTGAGCGCCACGGTGTTCACGTCGGCATCGGTGCACCCACGCAAGTTCATGCCAAGCGTTACCGTTCGGATATCGAGGTGCTGCTCGGCGACCATCGCGATTGTTTCGGCTACTTCAGCAGGTGTGATTTGCATGGCTTCCCCTGTCCACGAACGCCATCAGGTAATGGGATTATAGCGCGAGGGACTCGGCTTCGAACACCGCGCGCACGAGATACTCGATGTTACCCGATTGCTTGCCCTTGATGGGCGATTCGATGACGCCCGTGCACGTGAAGCCGGCATCCTCGAGCGCGGCGCCCACCTCGGCGACCGTACGCTCGCGGACATCGGCATCGCGCACGACGCCCCTCTCGTCGGTTTCGTCATGGCTCGATTCGAACTGGGGTTTGACCAGGCCGATGAACACAGATCCCCCATGGCACAAAGCGGCGAACACCGGCGCGAGGCTCGCGAGCCCGATGAAGCTGAGATCGGCGACGACCAAGTCGAACGGCGCGCCGAGCTCGGCCGGATCGGCAATCCGCACGTTCGTCCGCTCGTGCACGTGCACGCGCGGGTCCTGACGCAGCTTCCAGTCCAAGTCTCCGTAACCGACGTCGACCGCCGCGACCGACGCGGCGCCGGCCTGCAGCAAGCAGTCGGTGAACCCCCCATGGGAGCACCCGATGTCGGCGCATTTCAAGCCGGTGACGTCCTGGCCGAACGCGTCGAGCGCCGCCTGAAGCTTCGTTCCGCCGCGCGTCACGAACCTCTTCCTGCCTTTCACCTGGATGTCGGCATCGGGTGCGACCTTCGCGGCCGCGCTCGTGGCGTACTCGTCCCCGACCTTCACCTCGCGCGCCAGTACGGCACGCAGGGCCTCCGCCTCGTCGGCGAAGACCCCGCGTTCCACGAGCAGTTTGTCGAGCCTTACCTTCTTCATGAAAGCGATGACACGAATGGAAGAGCTTGCGCGGGCGCCTCCTTACGGAAGGAGGAGCTGCGCGATCTGGACGGCGTTCAGCGCCGCACCCTTGCGGATCTGGTCGCCCACGCACCAGAACTGCAGCCCGTTGTCGACGGTCGGGTCGACGCGCAGGCGGCCGACGTACACGTCGTCGGTGCCTTCGAGCATGCCGGGCATGGGGTACACGTTGTTCGTCGGATCGTCCATCATGGTGACGCCCGCGGCAGACTCGAGCGCGGCACGGGCCGCCTCGAGCGAGATAGGACGCTCGAAATCAACGTTGACGGACTCGGCATGGCAACGCAGCGACGGAACGCGCACGCAGGTGGGCGCGACGGCGATGTCGGCATGGAAGATCTTCTTGGTCTCGACGACCATCTTCCACTCCTCCTTCGTCGAACCATCGTCCATGAACACGTCGATGTGGGGAATGCAGTTGAACGCGATCTGATGGGCGAACGCGGAAATCGTGAGCTCGTCGCCGCGCTTGCCGTCGAGGAACTCGCGCGTCTGGTCGTACAGCTCGGCCATCGCGGGCGCGCCGGCACCGCTCGCCGCCTGGTAGGACGACACGACGACGCGCTTGATGGGCGACACGTCGTGCAGCGCCTTCAGGGGAAGAGACATGATGATGGTCGTGCAGTTCGGGTTGGCGATCACGCCGTTATGCCATTTCACGTCGTCGGGGTTCACCTCGGGAACCACGAGCGGCACGTCCTCGTCCATGCGGAACGCGCTGGAATTGTCGACCATGACGGCACCGGCTGCGGTAACCGCCTCGCGCATCTGCTTCGAGACGCCGGCGCCGGCCGAGAACAGGGCGATGTCGACGCCCTCGAACGCCTCGGGGGTCATCTCCTGCACGGTGAGCTCGCCGGCCGGGACCTTGCCGCAGCCGCCGAACTCTATCTTCTTGCCCGCCGAACGGGCACTGGCGAGCGCGCGGACTTCGGCAGCGGGAAAGTCGAGGTCGTGGAGGACCTTCATGAATTCCTGGCCGACGGCGCCGGTTGCGCCGGCAACTGCCACTACGGGGTTTGCGGGAATTTCCTTGCTCCAAGTCATGGTTGCCTCCTCAATGGTCGTCTACCGTGGCGCCTGGCACATTAGAAATTGATCTCTATACCGTTTTCCTCGGCATATTTGCCCTTGCGGAGATTGCAAACCGAAAGGGCCTTGTCGTTGTACAGATGGTACGTCTTGTAGCCGCAGTTCCCGTATCCGCTGCAAGAACGGCATTTGATCTTCTCGACGTCGATCCCCTCGAGATCCGCATCGGTCAGCTGCTTGATACGTCCTGCGAGCTTAGGAGAAACCGCCATGCTGCCCCCTCGTTCAATCCGCGTTCACTGCGCTTATACTGCAAGGGCCCGGTTGCCCGGGCCCTCATCCTTAAGGTTCTGGTCGAACCAGCTCGGATTATATCATCGCTACTTGTTCTTCAAGAGTTCCATGAGGAAGTTCACGTTATCCTCGAGCAAATTTTCATCGATGTTCTCCATCACGTCGTCGGCGCTGCCCTTCAACGCAGGACGGCCCTTCTCGGCGCCGAACAGATGCATGGCCTGGAATCCGGCAGCCTGGACCGTCGACGCGATGCTGTCGTAGCCGACAAGGCTCACCTCGCCGGGCTTGATTCCCGTTGCAGCGGAGGCCTTGCGGATGAAGCGCTTGACGCGCGACGACGCGTTGAGGCGCTTGAACATGCCCTCTGCGGTCGCGATGCTCAGCGTGCCTTCGCCGAGCGACTCGACCTCGATGATCATCGCGCCGCGCAGCTCGTCGGCATGCTTCTTCAAGAACGCCTTCGCGCCGTCGTGCGCGTCGGTGTCGGAACCGATTGCCACGAACCAGATCTCGTCGTTGTACGCAGGGTTGCGGAAATGGTAGATCTGCTCGATCTCCTCGGACAGCGCCTGGTCCTCGCTCGTCTCGATAAGCTCCTCGGGTTCGTCGGCCTCGCCGTCCTCGCTCGAATGCATGTCGACATGACCGAGGCGCACGCGCGAGAACGCGCCGCCTTCCCAGTTCCTGTTGCGGCGGGAGCTCGACTTACGGGCGCTCGGACGGCTCGGCTTGCGCGGAGCCTCCTCTTCCTCGTAGTCGTCGTATTCCTCGAAATCGTCCTCGAAGCCCTCGTACTCGTCGTCGGCCGAGTCGTCGCGGAAGCTCTCCCAGCTGCCGCGCTTGCGCCCGACCTTGCGCGCCTCGAAGTCGTCGTCGACGTCGAGCCACTGCTGCGGGGTCTCCTCTTCCATATCGTCGTGCTTGCGGCGGAAGCGGTCGAAGAACCCGCTCAGGCGGGCGAACGGAGACGCCTGCTCCTCTTCGTAGTCGTCCTCGGCGTAGTCTTCCTCGGCGTAGTCTTCCTCGGCGTAGTCGCCCTCGCGCACGGCAGCTTGAGCGTCGGCAGGTGCCTGCTCTACCTGTTCGAGCAGCTCATCTTCTGCGGTTTCGTCGTCTTCCACGAGCGGCGCCTCTACGACCTGCGGGACGTCGATGGCGGGACGGCGGCGACTGCGCGCGGGACCTGTCTGGCTCACGTCTTCGCCGGCTTCTTGGAGGCGTATGACACCGGACATCGAAGGAACGTCGGTGCGCAGCTTGCGGAACATGCTCGAGCGAGACGGGCTCGCGCTGTCGTTGGGACGAACCCGGTTGGAAGGCGCATCGATTTGGGGCAGGTTGTCGAAGCGTCGTGCAGGAGCGGCTTGCACCTCGACCTCGGCCGGCAGTTCGGCTTCGCCGTCGGCGGCCTCCTCGTCGGCAAGCGTCTCGTCGGCAAGCGCGTCGTCGACTTCCCCTTCGCCCGCAAGCTCCTCGTCGAGGGTCTCGGCGTCGATTTCCGCCTCTTCTTGTGCGAGCTGATCGTCCGCAGCCTCGTCGTCGATCGTTTCGACGGCGGGTTCCGCGGCGGAAGCCGCGAGCTCCTCCGCATCCGCGAACGCAGCCTCGGTAGGCTCAAGGGCCTCGACGTCGATGGGCTGCTCTGTTCCCATCGCCGCGAACTGCTCGGCTTCGGCCGGCAGGGACTCGGATGCGAGTTCTTCGGGTGCGGGCTCCTCGGGCGCGGGCGCGGGCGCACCGGCAACCGAGGCGTTGTATGCGGCAAGCGCTTCGCGCGTCGCCTGCTCGCGGGCACGCAGTTCCAACTCGAGGCGCACGCGCTCTTCCTCGTGGCGCAACCTCTCGCGCTCGGCGGCCTCGCGCTCGGCGGCCTCGATGGCATCGGCATAGCGCGAACGGTGGATGGGACCTCCGTTGCCTTCGGGACGCTTCGCCTTCTGTTGGGCCGATATGAACCAGCTCGGGGCGTTCTGGAAGGAATCGATTTGCGACGGCCCGTTCGTGTAACGGGTCGGCTCTGCGGCGACGGTCGGCTTCTCGGAATAGACGGGTTGGATCTCCGGCCATTCGACCTGCGCTTTCGCCACGGCCTCGGGAGACTCTTCCGGAATGTTCCACTCCCGTTCGTTGACGGCGTCCGCATTGATGTTGATAGGCGCGTAGATGCGCGGCTCGACCGGCTGGCCGGTCAGGGCCGCGATGGCGGCCTTTGCGGAGAGCAGGCGCTCCTCCTCGTCGATCGGCTCCATGTCGGGCGGCGTCTGGCGCTCGGCCTCGTACACGAGCTCGGCTCCTTCGGGCACGAGCCCGCTCTCGACGGCAGCGGATTCGCCATGGACCGCGACGCCTTCGGCTTCGGCCTCGCTCGCGAGCTCGGCTTCACTCACGCTGCCGCTGCCGATGCGGTTGGCGACCTCGATGAGCGCCGCGACGCCCGTCGCGTTGTTGTTCGCGCCCTCGTTGTAGGGAGCCAGATACATCATGATCGCCTTGACCAGGGGCAGCGCCGCGACAACGACGACGAGCACGGAGATGATGTTGAAGAACACGGCCAGCGCGCCGCTCATATCGCCCAAGATGACGCGGAACATGAGGAACAACGTCGAAACGCCCATAGCGATGAGGCACACCAGGCCCATCGGCGCGCCGGACGACTGCACGCGCTCCACGACGGGCGGCACGACCTTTCCGGAATCGTAATGCGCGACGAGCACGATCTTGCGGGAGCGGCCGCGGGCGCCGCTTTCGTTGCCCTCGGGGCTCGGCTGGTATTTCGCCACGACGTTCTGGCTGGCGCCACGCGCGAGCAGCTTCGTTATGAACGGCTTGTCGAACGCCTCGAGCGCATAGACGAGGGTCGCCAGAAACGCCAGAATGAACGCGGGAACGGCCAGCACGGGGAATATGATGGCCAGCACGGCCACCAAGACCACGATGCCGCTGCATATCGCACGTACGAACTCGAAGTTTGAAGAGCTTACGAACTCCTCCATCGTGGCGGGAAAACCCGCTTCCTTTTGAAACTGTTCCGTTATGTAAAGGGCCGCTTCCTGCTCCTCCTCGGTGCCGGCAGGACGCGCGCCTACGTCTTTGGTGAGATACTCAATATAATCAAGCAGTTGTGCCATCGATAAAACCTTCCAGTAACTGCATTGCCTTGCACATATATGCTCGGAATTATACGCCTTTTAGGAAAAAATCCATTACGAATAATGGCGTTTGAGCTGTTTATTTGCCCAGGTTTTCCCGCAATTCGACACATTCGCCGACCAAGTTACGCACTGAATATCGACACGGATGCTTCACACATCGCCGCTCGCGTGCGCGCGCGTCGTCAACGGCCCGCGTACTCCCGGATGTCGGCGTCTGCTTCGGAAACCCTATCGCGCGCTTCGAAGTAATCGGCCCGAAGGGAGGCGAGCTCGTCGGTGAACAAGCTTCTCACCTGGTTTTCCAGCGTCAACGGGAGTTCTTCGGCCAAAGAGGCGGCATCTTTGTCGGCTTCGTTGTAGGCGTCGTTTTCCCGGCTCGCCTTGTCCTTGTCGCCGGCGAGCAGCGCGTCGGCCGTCGCGACGGCATGTTCGAGCGACTCTATCCGCTTGCCGAGATACCTCTGCTGCTTGGAGAAATCAGCCCTGCTCAGATCGCTGTTTGCGCCGGCGAGCAACTCCTTGGCCTCCGAGAATTCGGCCAACGCCTGCTGCGTCTGCTGCTTGGCGGACTCGATAGCCTCCTCGCTTGCCGCCTTGTTCGCCGCGGACGTCGCCTCGCGCGCCATCTGGTCGGCCTCGATCACGCGCGCCCAGAGCTTCGTCGCCTCGGAACTGTCGTTCTCGAGCGTGTCGACCAGCTTGAGCGACGAGGACGCGGCTATGAGCATGTCCTCCCTGCCGTCGATCGTCGCGCTCACGCGGGAAAGCGCCACCTCGTCCTCGTCGCGGGTCGCGCGCGACTCGAGGCTTTGCGCCTCCTCGCGCGATGCCTCGAGCTTCTTCAGCATCTCGGGAATCTCCCTCTCGAGCCTCGAGCGGGTATCGGCGCCCGTCGCGACGACCGACCCGGACATGATCTGGTCGATCTCGACGATTTGCGCGTCGATGTTCGAGAGGTGGTTGAGCATGAAGTCGAAACGGCTTTCGTAGTCGACGCGCGCCTGGTAGTTGGTCCACCCGTAATACCCGATAGCGCCGCCGGCAACGACGAGGAGCAATCCGACGAGGACGCCGAGTCGGACCGCGTTCGCACGGCGCGCCTTCTTGCGGCGCTCGACTTCGGGAACGGCGGAAAGCGTGGAGCTGCCGCCGACGCCATGGTAGCTTCCCTGATTCGGCCCTGCCGAAAGCGCGCCCCTCGACCGGCGCGACTTGTTGCCGTCCAACTGGCTGCGCGCCGCGTCGAGGACGTCGAGCGACAGCTCGTTGGGCGAACCTGCCGAGTTCTTCTTGACATGGAGAAAGTCGAAATGGCCTGGCATGCCGAATCGTCCCGTTTACCCGTTCATCATCTTGAGCGTCGCCACTATCTCGTCGATCGTGCACACGCGCACGGTGCGCGACTGCAAGGAGCTGAGGAACGTTTTCCCATACCCCTTCGACAGCAGGCGCTTGTCGGCGAGGATCAGCACGCCGCGATCGTCCGCTTTGCGAATGAGCCTCCCGGCCGCCTGCTTCGTCTCTATGACGGCTTGCGGCAACACGTAGCGCCACCACGCGCGGTCATCGCGCGCGGCGCGTTCGCGGTAAAGCGGGTCCGTCGGCCGCGCGAACGGCAGCTTCGGGATGATGACGCCCCTGAGCGTCGCGCCGGGGGCGTCGAAACCCTCCCAGAACGACTTCAACGCGAAGAGCGAAAGGCTCTGGTCGGCGACGAACTCGTCGCGCAGGCCCTTGACCGATACGCCCCATTTCTGGCAGACGAGCCGCAGGTCGTCCTTCTTCAACTCGGGATTGACGACGTCGTAGCACTGCTCCATCTCACGGCGGTTCGTGAACAGAGTGAGCATCGAGCCATGCTGGGCGCGATGCGTTTCGACGAGAAGGCGCTCGAGCTTGTTCAGGTAGGATTTGTCGGTCGGCTCGGGCATGTCCTTCACGACGTAGACGATCATGTTGTTGTCGAAGTCGAAATGGGAGTCGAGTTGCAGCTCGCTCGATTGCGAGAATTCCGAGCGGTCGAGTCCGATCGCCTGCTTGAACGAGTCGAACTTGTTGCCGACCGACAACGTCGCCGAAGCGAACACGACCGAATGGGTCCTCACGAACAGGGTCTCGTTCATCTTGTCGCCGACGTCGAGCAGAAGCGCATCGACCTTGTCGACGCGACGGTCCTTCTTCTTGTGAAGGGCCGCTTGGTAGGCGTAGTTGTCCGGCGCCGTCTCGAAGATGAGCTCGGCTGCGTTGCGCACGTCGCGCAACTCCATGGTCACCGCCGCGAGCTCGCGCTGCGCGACGGCGGCGTCATCGATTCCCTCGAGGTACGCCACCAGGTCCCTCGTGGCGGCGATGAGCTTGTCAGAGCGTTCCATGAACTCGTGGACGCACACCTTCACATCGCAGAACCGCTGGCTGTTGCGCACTTCCTCGTTGATCCAGATGTCGACGCGGTCGTATCCGCCCGATTTGCGGGCGGGATCGAAGAAGAGCAGGTCCTTGACGTGCCTGGTGTATTCCTCGGCAGCGCCCACGAAGGCGCCTGCCGCCTCGCGCGCCTTCGACACGAGCCCGTAGAACAACGTGAGCTGCTCGCCTTCTATGTTCTGAAGGCTCCGCTCGGCACGCGAGAAGACGTTTCTCGCACCCGACGTGTCCGATACCCTCGACACGATTCGCGTGATTTCCTCCGAATCGACCGATTGGGCGAATGCGCTGCGCGCCTCGTCCTCGACGGCATGTGCCTCGTCGATTACCCAATGGCGTGCAGTTGGAAGCAGCCCGCCATCGGCTGCGATATCGCAGAAGAGAAGCGTGTGGTTCGTGACGATGACGTCGGACGTCTCTGCACGGCGCCGCGCCCCGTGGACGAAGCAGAGCTTCCCGAAATACGGGCACTTGCGACGGAGGCACTCATGGCTCGTGGTCGTTATCGTGTAGCGCGGAAGCAACCGGTAGTCGATTTTGAGCGAGTCCATGTCGTCGAACTCGGATTGCTCGACGTACGACAGCAATGCCGCCAAGGCAGGTGCCTGGCTCGTCTCCTGTCCGGAGACATCCTTCATGATGGGGCCCGTCTCGACCAGCCGGTCGATCTTCCTCAGGCACGGGTAGTGCGACATGCCCTTGAGCGGGGCCCAAGTGAGAGGTTCGGATTGCGGGTACTTGATCGCGAGCGCTTCGGCGAGCGCGGGTAGTTCCGAATAGACGAGTTGGTCGAGCAGCGAGTTCGTCTTCGTCGAGATGCCTACGGCCACGCCGTTCTCGAGCGCAGTCAGCACCGAGGGGACGAGGTATCCCATCGACTTGCCCACTCCCGTGCCGGCTTCTACCACGAGGTTTTCAGAAGACTCGAACGCTTTCCGGATAGCCTGCGCCATCGCACGTTGCTCGTCGCGCGGCTCGTAGTCGTCGTAGATGGAACCCAGGAGGCCCTCTGCGCTGAACGCCTCGTCAATCGCCTCCTCGGTCGGAAACGACAGCGACCCGACGAGGTCGTCGGCGTCATGCCGCGCGCGCCGCGCGGGCAGCGTCGTGATCCGGCGCTTCCTCATGGTGTTGAGTGAGAACGCGCGTTTCGAGGCAGGTTCGTCTTCTTGGCCCTGGTAGAGGTCTGCAAAGTAGCGGAACACCACCTGCGTGCACCATTGGTCGGGCGTCGCCATGTCCGCAATGGCGCAGATGAGGGGTTTGGGCATGCACGTGACGGCTGCGAGGAGGATCCTGTACACCACGCATGTTGCCGCGACGTCGTCGTCGGCCCTATGGGTCGACGTGGGTGCGCCGAACGTGTGGACCAGGTCGATGAGACGGTGCGATTTCAGGCGGGGGAGGGCGATGCGCGACAAATCGAGCGTGTCGACCCACATGTTTTCCAAAAGCGGGTATCCCGACGGATGCCGCGTCGTGAACGTGCGGTCGAAGCCGACGTTGTGGGCCACCATGATGGCGTCGCCTGCAAATTCAACCAAGCCTGCCAGCGCTTCCTCGGGAGACGGCGCGTCCGCCACCTCTTCATCGCTGATATGTGTCAGATGTACGATTTCCTCGGGAATGGGTTTCCCGGGATTGACGAACGTCACGTACCAATCGACCACCTCGCCCTCGTCCAGCTTGGCGGCCGCGATTTGAATCAGCTCGTCATGCGCGAACGAAAACCCCGTCGTCTCGGTGTCGACGACGACGACGTTTCGGTCGAGTTTCCCGAAATCGGACGTCCGGGCAATGTCCGCGAGAGCTTCGTATCTGTCGATGACGTCTTGGGGGGTGCCATCGAGTATGTAGTCCTTTACGCTAGTCATGGCCCCATTGTACCAGCGCCTCAATGGAAGCTGGCACATGCTACACTTTCCCCAAAGCTATGTGAGGAGCGCCAAATGGATTACTCGTACGATGGTTTCTACGCCCATTTCGAGACGCCTTCCAAGAAGGAAGGCAGCTTGCTCATGGGGCCCGACAACTTGGTCGGCGATGATTACCAGATCTTCTTCAAGAACGAGGGCGACCGTCCCGTCGCCTGGGTGAAGAACAAGTTCGATGCCGAAATCGGATTCTTCGACGTCGACGCCTCCCGCAAGATCCAACTTGCCTTTGCGCGAGACCAGAAGGTTCGCGCCCTGTTGTCGTTCGTCGCCTACTCGGACACGCCTGATCCCGGCCTGTATTGGGGTGAGATGGCCGTCTTCTGCTACAACCCCGCCTATGCTGCGGAAATGGATGCGTTCATCGACCGCGTTTCGAAGAAGATGATCGAGGGCATACGGCCGAACATCGACTTGGGCAGCCAGGCCGTATCGAAGATATTCGAGGAAAAGGACTGGGTGCCGACCGACACCGTGCCCCTGCCGACCAAGAAGACGGGCATGGCCGTGCTCAAGGACCATCAGTCGATGTCCGAGAAGATGATCGAGCAGGGAAGGGCGCGAAACAGGGGCTGCTATGTCGTCAGCTGGCTTTTCATCGCGCTCGTTGTCGTGGCCATCGTTTACGGCCTACATGTAATCGGTTTGTTCTAGGGGATGCGAAGGGACGGACGCAACGTATCGGTGCGCAGATGAAGGCTGCGTATCAAGCAACAGGGCCGTGTGCAACGTATCGGTGCACACGGCCCTTCGTGTCCCCTCGTATTCCCCGTCGGCTTTATTCCTCGAGGGCGAACTCGATGAGCTTAATGCACAGGTCAGGGAACTCGATTCCCATGGCACGCGCAGCATCTGGGAGCAAGGAAGTTGCCGTCATACCAGGTATTGTGTTTGTTTCCAAAATCCAGGGCTTACCCGATTCGTCGATGATGAAGTCGGAACGGGATACGCCCCTGCATCCGAGGGCTTTGTGGGCGCGAACGGCGTAATCCTGGATCGTCGCTGCGATGCGGTCGTCGATCGGCGCCGGGCAAATATGCTTTGATCCGCCGTCTGCGTATTTGGACTCGAAATCGTAGAACTCGCCGAGCATGGGAACGATCTCGATAATGGGCATGCCCTCTGCATCGTCGTTGCCCAGAACGCCGGCCGTCGTCTCGGTGCCCTTGATGAACGTCTCGACGAGAGCCGTTTCGTCGATCTTGAAAACGCGTTCGATGGCAGCTTCGAGCTCGCTTGCCTCGTTCACGATCTCGACGCCGAGCGCGCTGCCTTCGGTTGCGGGCTTCACGACGCAGGGAATGCCTACCTTTTCCTTCAGCGCTTCGATATCGAAGGGAACGTCTACGGTGAGCGTCTCGGATTGGGGGGTGGGGATGCCTGCGCGCTCGTACAGGATCTTCGACTTCACCTTGTCCATGGCGATGGCGCTCGCCTGCACACCGGAACACGTATAAGGAATGCCGAGCAGTTCGAGCATTCCCTGAACGGTTCCATCTTCCCCGCCCTTGCCATGGAGACAGAGGAACGCGACGTCGAAGTTCCCGTCGATGAGCTTCTTCATATCGTCTTTGCTTGCAGGATCGATCCAAGTAACCGAGAAGCCCGCTTCCTCGAGCGCCTTCTTCGCTCCCTGTCCGGAAGCAATCGAAATCTCGCGTTCGCCACTCGTTCCTCCAGCGAGCAACGCGACGTTGTAATCACTCGGATTCAGCATGATCATAGCTCCCTACTGTTCGATGTTTCCGTCATTGAGAGTCGAATGAACTCTGCATCGTAGCCTTCTCCTTTGCGGCTTCACATGCAATTACGAGTCGACCCGACAACGCGACAAGTATAGCAATGTTTCACGTGAAACAATTTATAATGTGCGCATGGATACTTCTTTCAAATCACTCTCAATCGGCGACGTTGAAAAGCTCGTCGTAGAAGCAGGGCTTCCCAAGTTCCGCGCTGGGCAAATACTTTCATGGGTATATGCAAAAGGCGCTCGTTCCTATGACGAGATGACCGATCTTCCCAAGGCGATGCGCGCCCAGTTCTCGGAAGCATACCCTCTTCATAACCCCACGGTCATCGACAAGCGCGTGTCACGTGACAAGTCGCGTAAGTACGTCCTTGAATTCGGAGACGGCGCCCTGGCCGAAACAGTAGGCCTACCCTCGAGCGACGGCCGTCTTTCCGTGTGCGTATCGAGTCAATCGGGCTGCGGAATGCGTTGCGCGTTCTGCGCGACGGGCCATGCCGGATTGACGCGAAACCTCCTACCGGGGGAAATCATCGACCAGATAATTCACGTGCAAGAGGACTTCGGCCAACGGGTGACGAACGTCGTCGTCATGGGACAGGGCGAGCCTTTCGCCAATTACGACAACACCCTTGCCGCGTTGAGGATTGCCAACCATCCGAAGCTGTTGAACATCGGAGCCCGGCACGTGACGGTGTCGACATGCGGTTTGACTGAAGGCATCCGTCGTTTCGCCGAGGAACCCGAACAATTCACGCTCGCCGTCTCTCTCCACGCTGCCCGGCAAGAGGTACGCGATACGATAATGCCCGGCGTTGCAAGACAACGGCTCGGCGAGCTGCGTTCCGCGTTGAAGCATTACACCGACGCGACTGGCAAAAGATTCAGCTTCGAGTACGCGCTCATGAAAGACGTCAACGACTCGATGGAAGACCTCGATGCGCTCGTCTCGTACTGCAAGCGCCTCCTCTGCCACGTGAACATCATTCCCCTAAACGAGATAGAGGACTCGCCCTTCAAGCCCGTCTCTCGCACCGTCCTTGAAACGTGGTGCACGCGACTCGAGGATGCCGGAGTGCCAGCCACTATCAGAAACTCCCGCGGAACCGATATCGCAGGTGCCTGCGGCCAGCTCGCCTCTAAACATATCTAGTTAGAAGCATATCTAGCACTATCAGCATATGTCGAGGGCGGTTCGCCTTGCATGGGTTCTTGCATCCCATGCAAGGCGAACCGCCCTATCATCATCGATGACCCGCTCCTTGAATCTTGGGCAATGGAATACCCGGTATCGAAGGAACTTCCAAAACTAGAGGAGCTCCCAGGATTAGATGAGCTGTTCCATTACGCTATTTCCTCGCGGCAATTATGCGGAACAGCCGCTCGAGGTCCGCTTCGTCCTTGAACTCGATTTCGATCTTATTCTTCCCCTTGACGCTTCTGATCTTCACGTCGGTCGTGAGCGTGTCTTTGAGCGCACGGGCGACCGTCTTGTAGCTCTTGGGAACTTGAGGGGTTTCCTTCTTCTCCTTCTCCGTCTTTCCGGAGAGCAGGCGTGCCATCGCCTCGGCTTCCCTTACCGATAGCTGCTTCTCGATGAGCTTGTCGGTGAGCTTCCTGCGCCCTTCCTTCGTGGGAATGGAAAGAATCGCACGCGCATGCCCGGCGGTGATGCGCTCTTCGTAGAGCAGCTGCTGGGCGTCTTCGGGAAGCTCGAGCAGCCTGAGCGCATTGGCGATGGTCGAACGCCCTTTGGAAACGGCTTGAGCTACTTCGGATTGCGTCATGTTCCCGCGCTCCATCATGCGCCGATACCCGTACGCTTCCTCGATGGGGTTCAAATCGCTTCGCTGGATGTTCTCGACGAGGGCGAGCATGATGGTCTCGTCGTCGTCTACTTCCTTGACCCTGACGGGCACCTTCTTCAAGCCGGCCATCTTGCACGCCTGCCAACGGCGCTCGCCGGCGATTATCTGATACCTATCGCCGACAGGACGGACGAGAATCGGCTGGAGAAGGCCATTTCTCTTGATAGATTCCGCCAGCTCCTCGAGGTCTTCTTTCTTGAAGTTGGTACGGGGCTGATTCGGATTCGCCTCGATTAGATCGATGCTCACCTCATCGTCCGCGCCCTTCCTCGTGACGGGGGCAAGCGGCGATTCCACGATGGTTTTCTTGGGCGCCGGCGTCGAAACTTCGCGTTCTACGACTTCCTTGATGGTGATGTTGTCTTCCTTGTTGGAATAGATCGCCTCTTCCTTGGCAGGCGCTGCAGGAGGCGCGGGCGGCATGGGCGCCGGAGCAGATGATTGGGCCTTTTCCTCGACCGGCTCGCTCTTCCCTTCTTCCTCGACGACTTCGGGTTCCGGGCTGTCTTGAGCAATCGTTCCGTCGGCCCCGACACCAAGCAGGGAACCCAAACCTCTTCCAAGACCACTTCTCTGCTTAGCCACGCTCAATCACTTCCTTTGCAAGATTCGTATAGGCGATCGCGCCTTTACCTGTGGGATCGTATTGGGTGATGGGCATTCCGTAACTCGGCGATTCGGAAAGCTTCACGGTACGCGGAATGATGGTCTCGAAAACCTTCGCCCCGAAATAGTTCCGCACTTCGGCAGCCACCTGACGGGAAAGCGTCGTTCTGCCGTCGTACATGGTGAGAAGGATGCCGAAAATGTCGAGCTGCGAATTGAGCCTGCTTTTGACACGTTTCATCGATTCAAGAAGTTTTGTCACACCTTCGAGGGCGTAGAACTCGGTCTGAATCGGAATGATGAGCTTGTCCGCTGCGACGAGCGCATTGACCGTCAGGAGGCCGAGAGACGGGGGACAGTCGACGAAGATGTAGTCGTACTTGCCCCTCATGGCACCTACCGCGTCTTTCAAGCGGTTTTCGCGCGCCATCTCGGACACGAGTTCGACTTCCGCTCCTGCGAGGTTGATGGTTGCGGGAACGAGGTCGAGCCCATCGCATACGTCGGGAATGATGATTTCCTCGAGCGACACGCCTTCGAGCAGCGCGTTGTAGACGCATTGGGTAACTTGCGACTTGTCAACGCCGAGGCCGCTCGTCGTGTTCCCCTGCGGATCGAGGTCCACGAGCAGAACCTGTTTCCCCATTTCGCCGAGAGCAGCAGAAAGGTTGATGGCCGTGGTCGATTTGCCGACGCCGCCTTTCTGGTTGATGATGGAGATGATCTTCGTGCTGCCGACTACGTGCTGCACGGGCTTCTTCTCGCTGTACGACTTGATGGGAGTCACCTTGAAACCGGATTCGTCCACCTCGTAGGCCGGATCGTAGTCGTCGACTCCCTCTTCGGAGTCTTCCTCTTCAGGGTTTTCCCCTTCGGAGTTACTTTCTTCGCCTGCAGGTTCGGTCTTCTGTTCGGTGTCCGCCTGAGCTTCTTTCTTTTCTGTCGAAGAATCGTCTACGGATACATCTTTGCTATCCGATTTCTCCGCTTCCTTTTTCGATTCTTCGCTGACAGTCGCTGCTGCTTTTTTGTTACGTCTCAGACCATCAAAGAAACCCACAGCTGCCTCCTTCCATCGTCTTGTCATGAGTATACGGCAAGACGATTACCCAACACTTGTTTCGCTGTAAAGAAATCTGGCAAGTATGTCCAAACCCGTTCGAATCGGGTGGTTGCTGAAGGAATGTCTGCCTAGTATAGAGGATTCTTTTGCGCCATACCCTCTTGTCGAGGAAGTTTCACTTTTGGCTTAGACGCTTTCTCGAACGTGACGATGCGTCGATGCGTTTCGCCATCGCTGAGCAACAGCTTTCGATCCGATACGAGCTTCATGCCCGTAAGTTTCTGGACCTTGAGCGCATGGTCGATCTCTTCATCTTGAAGCTGGGCTTTGTAACATACGAGATGCCCATCGTATTCAAGGAGGGGACTTGCCAGCTCCATCAGCACGGCGAGCTTGGAAAGTGCCCGTGCTGTGATGACGGAGAATTCCCCGGTACGTGACCGGGCAAGCAATTCAGCACGTCCTGCATATGTGGAGACGTTTTCCTCAAGACCGAGTTCCTTGATGATCGAATCGAGAATGACCATCTTCTTTTGGCGGGCGTCCACGAGCACCGTTTCCCTTCCGCTCGCGATGGCGAGCGGTATGCCCGGGTAACCGGCACCCGTCCCGAGATCGGCGTAAAGCCCTTCTGGGGAGGACTGCAATTCTTCGAGTCCGACGAGGGAGTCCTCGACGTGAAGGAGCATGCCGTCATCGACGCTGTCTATCCGCGTGAGGTTGGTCGTCTTATTCGCCTCGATGACCAAATCCAGATGCTTGCGAATAAGCTCCTGCTGCTCCAATGAAAGATCTTCGAATCTCGTCATACACACTCTCATCCCGTCGACTTCACCATGCTACCCCAATATCGCAGGCAGGGCGTCCTTCTTCGTCATCTCGAAAAAACGCATATCACGCGTAAGGCGTGCATGTGGACGAATGGGAGGCTGTTACCACGTGCCAAAAGGGAAGTTTACTAAACAAACGATGAATAGGGGACGATTACCGTATGTTCCCTAGGAACGCTTTAGCGGAAAGTGCCAAACGAGGAGGATGGCACGTGGAGCGTATGAAACGTGATTAGAAACGAAGGAAAACGCGTGCGAAGGCGGATGCCAAAGAACATACAGTTACCCAACGTAGTCGTTCGTCTCATACGGAGGTCATGCAAATGCGAGTAACCGGACGATACTGCAACGGTGTCATTCGGCACGCTTTGGAAAGTGAAGCCTATTGATACAAAGCGTCTCCTCGGGCTTGTGAACGAACCCCATTGCTTCAAGGCTGCCATCTCAAGGCCGCTGCTCCAAGCCCATCGCAAAACAATGTTGCTTCGAACTCGCGTCCCCGACACATTCATCGATGACTGAAAGTGTTGACTGCAAATACGCACTTGTTTATTGAAGTGAAGGGCTTCAATTCGCTGATTCTCATATACAAGTGCGATTTTGCAGCATGAAACGCTAAACAAGTGCGATTTTGCAGCACGTAAAAATAAACAAGTGCGTATTTGCAGTCAACACTTTCGCGCAGCATGCTACGCCACCTACGAAGGCAATTGAATCGCAAGGGATACTGTGATCCTGCAGAGCAAATCAATGCATCCGAAGCTCGCCTCACGATGCAAGCCCGCCAATCCACTGACACAATTCCCGTGATTCAAGCCTGCAATCCCGCTGGGGCGGCGATGCCCGGCGCAAACCCATAACCCCGCATTGTAGGCGA
>CAMOUE010000011.1 GCA_946626265.1 uncultured Eggerthellaceae bacterium
CCATCCGCGTTGAATCGCGCGAGAAGCTCCGTGAACGCATCCGCTAGCGACCGGCGCTAGAGCTGTTTTGCGCCTTCGACGTGCATGTCGGCGGTGTAGACGTCTTCGTGTTTGAACACGACGCCGAACGTCTGCAGGAAAATCTGCGCGTCGAGCCTGAAGCTCGCGTGGTCGACGTAGTAGAGGTCGAGCGCGATGCGGTCGTGCAGGTGAAGCGCGTTGCGGCCGTGAACGGCTGCGTAGCCGGTGACGCCGGGCTTCATGGTGAGCTTGCGCTCCTCGCCGGGCTCGTACAGGTCCGCCTCGCTGCGCAGGTTGGGACGCGGCCCAACGACGCTCATGTCGCCTTTCAGGACGTTCAGGAACTGCGGGATCTCGTCGAGGCTCCGTGCGCGCATGAACGCGCCCACTTTCGTGATACGCGGGTCGACCGGCCCGTTGTACGTCGTGCCGTCGTCGTTCACGAGGGCGGGTGCGTTCACTTTCATGGAGCGCAGCTTGTACATCGTGTAGTCGATGCCGTCTTTGCCCACGCGCGGCGCGTTGTAGAAGATCGGGCCGCCGTCCTCCAGCTTGATTGCCGTGCCGCAAATCGCCGTCACGGCTCCGACGACGGGCAACGCGGCTATCCCGATGGCGATGTCGCACAGGCGCTTGCCGTAGGCGAGGTAGAACGTCGTGTTCTCGGTGCCCTTCTTCACGATTCTCGTCGAGGCGACGGCTCCTGCGACGGCGCCTGCGACCGCCGCCGCGCCGGCGATGGCCGTCACGGCTGTCTTGTTCTGCGCGATCGAGCGCGTGGTCTTGACGATTCGGGACGCCTTTGCGCCGGCGTGCGCAAGCGTTTTTGCGCAGGAGAAAAGCGATGCTGCCACGAGTGCTCCTCTGATGGTCTATGTGAGATCCCTGATGAGATTAACGATTGTCTTGTACGAATTGCGTTGGTCGAACTGCTCTTCGGCGACCGCGCGACCGCGCGCTCCCATCGCCGCGCGCTTTTCGTCGTCGCTGGCAAGGTCGAGGATGGCGTTGGCGAGCGCGTGCGCGTCTTCGGCCTCGACGTTCACGCCGAAGCCGTCCGCATCGACTTTCGCCCGGAACTCGGGGCTCGACCCGGTGTTGATGAGCGGGATGCCGGCGGCGAGGTAGTCGCCGATTTTCGTGACGATGCTCTGTGCCGCTTTCTTCACGAGCGAGTTCACCGTGACGTCCGATGCGCACAGGTAGGCGGCCATGAGCTCGTACGGCGCGTAGCCGACGAAGTCGACCGGCGCGTCGAGCGAGGAGGCGAGCTGCTCGAGCTTCTCGCGGTCGGGGCCGTCGCCGAGGAGCTTCACGCGGATGCGCGGGTCGTCGGCAGCGCAAATCGCCGCCGCCTCGATGAGCGTCGCCAGGTCGTAGCTCGCGCCGATCGTGCCGGCGTAGGTGACCCAGAACTCCCCATCGGGCTTTGCGGCCTCGGACGCGCGCTCGCGCGCGCCTTCGTCGAACCGTGCAAGGTCGTTGCCGACGTAGACGGTGCGCTTGATGTAGGGCTCGTCGCGGTCGGCGGCGGGCCTGTTCGCGTATTCGTCGGAGGTCCCGACGGCGGCGGTGGCCAGCTCGTACGTGCGCTTGGCGTCGCGTGCGAACGAAGCGAACGCGATGTCGCTCAGGACGGGTACGTCCACGACCATGCGCATGGCCTCCGGCCACAGGTCGTTGACGTCGACGACGAAGGGGATGTTGTGCTCGGCGGCGACTTCGGCGCACACGCGGGAAAGGTTGTTCGGCGGAATTTCGGCGTAGATGAGGTCGTATGCCTGCGGGTCGTCCGCGAACCTGCTGTTGAACGACGCCCGGAGGTTGCGCGCAAGGATCCTGTGGCTGTTGATTCGCCCGAGGTCGAGGTTCCGCTTGTAGCCGGGTTCGTAGACGAAGCGGATCCGGTACGGCAGGTTCTGGTAGCAAGCGCGCGTCGTGTCGCGCTGGGACTTGTACCAGTGCTGGAACGACGATGTGAACAGGTCGACTTCGAACCCCTCGGACGCGAGGAGCTCCGCGAGGAAGCGGAAGCGCGTCGACCCGCGCGTCTCGTCGCCGAGCTTGATGCCAAGCGATACGATGGCGATTCGTTTCGCCCGCTGGGGGCGTTGCGCGCCGAGTCCGAACTCGTCGGGATATGTGTAGTAGCCTTCCATGCGACGAATTATAGCATTGGGCGTCGAAAGCCATTGCGTAAGCTCGCGCAGATGAAACGCAGGCGCAATGCCCGCCCGCCGCCTTGGCCGGCATTCGAACGATTCTGGGCCCATATATCGCGGTAGCTGGCGCCATTTCGGTTCCATTCATGGTAATCTTTCTCGAATAAGCGAAACAAAGCTCGAGAGGTTTCACCATGGCACGTTCAAGAACATGTATGCTCGCATTCGCGCTTGCCCTTGCCGCTTCGCTGGCGATTCCGCAATTCGCGTTCGCCGCCGAAGGCGACGGCGCGGACACGGACCCTGTTATCGGCGTCGGGCAGGCGCAGCCCGTCGCATCGAACGATGGGGCCGCTGAGGGCGAGGGGATAGTCCCCGCCACGCCGCCTGCCGAAGCCGACGGCGAGGTCGGCGGCCAGGCGTCTGGAGCTGCCGATGCGGACGCCGTGGTCGGCGCAGGTGTTGCGGTCGGTTCCGAGAACGGCCCTGCCGTCCTTGACGCGACGGGCGCAGACGGGCAGGAAGGCGAGCCCGCCGCCGGTGCGGAGGGTTCTGCCATAAACGACGGCTCCGACGAAACGGGCGCACCTGCAATCGATGGCCCCGCGGATGATGCGGTTGACGAATCTGCCGAACAAGAGCCTGCGGAGGCAAAGCCTGCTGCCGAGGCGGAGAAGCCGTCGGAGGCAAAGCCCGCTGCCGGGGCGGAACAGGCTCCTGCGTCGAAGCCCGCGCCGACGAGCAAGCCCGCAACGACGGCGAAGCCTGCGGCGACGCCGAAGCCCGAAACGGCAGCGAAGCCCGCGGCTACCGCCAAGCCTGCGACCACGACCAAGCCTGCGACCACGACCAAGCCCGCGGCCTCGGCCAAACCCGCGGCTGCGACCGAGTCCGTTGCGGCGAGCGGCGCGAAGGCGGCGCCTGCTGCGTCCGCGAGCGCGCTCAAAATCCAGACGGCTGCAAAGGCGACCTCCAAGAAGCAGGGCGTCAAGGCCCAAGGCGGCAAGGCGCCGAGCGCAACGATTTCCTATCGCACCCATGTGCAGAAAGTCGGCTGGCAAGGCTGGAGGACCAACGGCTCGATGGCCGGCACGTCCGGCCGCAGCCTGCGCCTCGAGGGCCTTCAGGTCAAGTTGTCGGGCATCTCGGGCCACGTACAGTACAAAGTGCACGTGCAGAACATCGGGTGGCAGGACGTCCGCGCCGATGGGACCGTCGCCGGCACGCACGGCAAGAGCCTGCGCCTCGAGGCAATGCGCATCGCGCTGACGGGCGAGGCGTCCAAATGGTATGACATCGAGTATCGCACCCATGTGCAGAAAGTCGGCTGGCAAGGCTGGGTCAAGAACGGCGCCATGTCCGGCACGTCTGGCCGCGGGCTGCGCCTCGAAGGTCTCGAGGTCCGGCTCGTTCCCAAGAAGGCCAAGTCTTCCAAGGGCGGCGAGGGCCTGGTCGGCGTAACCTACACGGGCCACGTCCAGAGCATCGGCTGGCAGGGCTGGACGAACGACGGCAAGTCCGCCGGCACGTCCGGCCGCGGCCTTCGCGTCGAGGCGCTCAAGGTCAAGCTCCAGAGCGGCGGGTTCACGGGCGGCATCGAGTACCAGACGCACGTGCAGAAGAAGGGCTGGATGCCGTGGTCGAAGAACGGCGCCATGGCCGGCACGTCGGGCCAGAGCCTGCGCATCGAGGCCCTCAAGGTCCGCCTGACCGGCGAAATCGCCAAGACCTACGACATCGCCTACCGCACCCACGTCCAGAGCGACGGATGGCAGGGCTGGGTCGCCAACGGCGGCCTCGCCGGAACGACCGGCCGCGGCCTTCGCGTCGAGGCGCTCCAGATCAAGCTCGTTCGCAAGGGCTCCTCGCAGAATGTCTCCGAGGGCGTGTACACGATCACCATCGCCGACAACGCGAACCTCGCGCTGGACGATCCGTCCGGCAAATCCAACACCGGGCTGCAGCAGCGCCTCGCGCGCGTCGACAACGAGACGAAGCAGCGCTACTACGTGCGCAACGAGGGCGGCGGCACGGTGTCCTTCCAGAACATCGCCTCCGGCCTCTTCCTCGCCGACCAGGGCGGGATCCTCGTCCAGAAGCCCGATTCCACGTCCAAGGCGCAGCGTTGGAAGCTGTCCTGGGATGGCGGCGTCACGATCACGAACGCGAGCACGGGCAAGGGCATCACCGTCGGCAGCCCCACGCACGGCGCCTACGTGAAGACCATGAGCAACCCGCGTGGCTGGTCGTTCACCGCGAAGGACCTGTTCGTCGACGGCACGTACAACATCATCAACAAGGCGCAGGACAAGAACCTGAACCTTTCCGGCGGAAGCTGGCAAGACGGCGCCAACATCGAGGTCTACAGCCGCATGGACGATCCGCGCCAGGCGTTCCAGATCGAGAAGCGCAGCGGGAACCTCTATCGGATCACGAACGCCGAGACGGGCAGGGCCGTCGAGGCCGGCAGCGGCGGGAACGTGCGCCAGTGGCACACGGACGGCTCGAACGAGCAGCTCTGGAAGCTCGAGTTCAGCCGCAAGGGCGGCTTCACGTTCACGAACCATGCCAACGGCAAGGTGATGACCGCGAGCGGGTCGGGCGGCAACGAGGCCAACGTCGCAACGTCTTCGTTTAGCGGCTCGCGGAACCAGATGTGGTCGTTCAGGGCGGTCGACTACGAGCCCGACTGGGTGCTCCAGGAGGCGTACGAGGTCGCCGAAGGGCTCTACAGCTCCACCGGTTACCTCATCACGGTCGACACGACGAACAACCGCCTCGTCGTCTTCGAGGACACCAACAGCGGTTGGGTCCCTCTCTATAACTGGGATTGCTGCACGGGCGCATGGGATACGCCCACGCCCCATGGCGATCATTACGTCAGCGGCCGAGGGTATTCGTTCGGCGCCGGCTACACGTGCTACTACTACACCGTGTTCAACGGTCCGTACTACTTCCATTCGGTCCTGTACTACGAGAATTCCGACGAGATCATGGAGAGCGGCCTCGGCAAGAACTGGTCGCACGGCTGCGTGAGGCTCGACATCGACAATGCGTACTGGATTTGGACAAATATTGCAGACGGCACGCACGTCCGAATTTACTAGCGTCGCGACAACGACGGTGACGTAAACTTAAGGGCTGGTTGCCTCAGGCGACCAGCCCTTCGACTATCAAGAGGAGAGACGGCATGAATCCCGAGCAAGATTTCGTGATGAAAACCATAAAGAGCCGCGACGTTCACTTCGTTCGCCTGTGGTTCACAGACGTGCTCGGCGCGATGAAGTCGTTTGCCGTTTCGCCGTCCGAAATAGAGAACGCCTTTTCCGACGGCATGGGATTCGACGGGAGCTGCGTGGCGGGGTTCAGCCCGACCGAGGAGTCGGACATGCTCGCGCACCCCGATCCGTCCACGTTCCAGGTGCTGCCTTGGCGCCCGTCCGACAACGCCGTCGCCCGCATGTTCTGCGACATTCGGACGCCTGACGGCAATGCGTTCGAGGGCGACCCGCGGCACGTGCTTCGCCGCATGGTCGACAAGGCGGCGGAAGCTGGCTACGTTTTCAACGTCGGCCCCGAGCTGGAGTACTACTACTTCAAGGACCAGGATACGCCCGAGCCGCTCGACCGCGGCGGGTATTTCGACCTCACGAGCCTCGACTACGCATCTGACCTGCGGCGCGATACCGTTCTCACGCTCGAGAAGCTCGGCATTCCCATCGAGTACTCGCACCATGAGAACGGCCCGTCGCAGCACGAGATCGACCTTCGCTACACCGATGCGCTGTCCATGGCGGATGCCGTGATGACCTACAAGCTCGTCGTCAAGGAGATTGCCATCGAACACGGCGTCCATGCGTCGTTCATGCCCAAGCCGCTCGCAAGCGCGCCCGGTTCGGGCATGCACGTTCACCAGAGCCTGTTCGATTTCGACGGCAACAACCTGTTCTACGACGAGGATGATCCGCTCGGATACAACCTGTCCGCGACCGCAAAGCACTACATCGCCGGCATTTTGAAGTATGCGCCCGAGTTCTGCCTGATCACGAACCAGTGCGTGAATTCCTACAAACGCCTGGCGGCAGAAGGCGAGGCCCCTTCCCGGATTTCGTGGGCGCGCACGAATCGCTCGACGCTCATCAGGGTGCCTGGCTATCGCCCGCATCGCGCGGAGGCGTGCCGCATCGAGTTGCGCAGCCCCGACCCGTCGGCGAACCCCTACCTTGCATTTGCGGTCATCTTGGCGGCCGGGCTGGCGGGAATCGAAGAGAAGCTCGACCTTGTCGCCCCGGTCGAAGACAAGAACCTGTTCACGCATGGCGGAACGCTCGGGCAGGGCAAGAGCCGCTCGGTGCTTCCCCTCTCGCTCGGCGACGCGATCGACAGGTTCGAGACGTCCGAGCTCATGCGCGAAACGCTCGGAGAGCACATCCACTCGTATCTCGTCGAGGCGAAGCGGGCCGAATGGGTCGAGTACCTTAGGCACGTGAGCTCGTGGGAACTCGACCGCTATCTCGCGATCTTATAGGGGGGCGGAATCGGGTCTCATGAAGAAACGGGTAGTTTTCATAGCGGATAGCCTGGACAACGCTTACAAATTCCAGCAGGTCCTCGCGGCGTTCGACGTCGAGATCGCCGCAGGATCGACCATTCAGATCAAGAAGCTTCTCGCTCCGTCGGCTAGCTGCGATTTGATCATCTTCGAATCGCGCGGTTCCGCCGGCGCCTACCTCGAGGAGATCGAATCGGCATCGGACGATAGAGCGTGCCCGCTGCTCGTCATCGTGGACGAAGGCGGGATAGAGCGCTTGAGGCCGATGACGTCGGCGCCCTGCGATTTCGTCGTGCACGGCGCGAGCCAGACCGAGTGCAGCGCGCGCGTGGGCCGATTGCTGCGCGACGATGCCGCCGCGTCCTCCTCCGACACGATAACCATCGATGCCATGACCATCAACCTGGCAACGTACCAGGTGACGGTCGCAGACGAGCCCATCGACCTGACGTACCTCGAGTACGCGCTGCTCGCCTTCCTCGCACGACACCCGGGGAGGACCTTCTCGCGCGACGCGCTGCTCCAGCATGTTTGGGGCTTCGATTACTACGGCGGCTCCCGTACCGTCGACGTCCACGTGCGCCGAATCCGCGCAAAGCTCGGACCCGAGCTCGCCCAGCGTCTCGAGACGGTCCGCGGCGTCGGCTACTTGTGGAATGCTTGATGGAATCGTTAAAACCTGGTGAAAGGTAGCTTCCTATGCCAAAGAAGATAGCCGTGATCGACGGCAATTCGCTCATGCACCGCGCCTACCATGCCGTACCCCCCACCATGAACGCGCCCGATGGCACGCCGACGAACGCCGTGTTCGGCTTTCTGTCCATGTTGTTCAAGTTCATCGAGATAGCGCGACCCGATGGGATCGTATGTGCATTCGATGCGGGCAAGCCCAAGTTCCGCATAGAGGCCCTCGAGCAATACAAGGCGCAGCGTCCGCCGATGGACGACGAATTGCGCGTCCAGTTCCCCGTCATCGAGAGCCTGCTCGAGTCGATGAGCATCCCGGTCGTGAAGGTCCCGGGCTGGGAGGGCGACGACATCTTGGGGACGGTCGCCGCTCGTGACGAGGCGAAGGGGTACGAGACGCTGCTCGTATCGGGCGACAAGGACGTCAACCAGCTCGTGACCGAGCTCACGCATGTGGTGACGACCAAGAAGGGCATCACGGACGTCGTGATATACGACCCCGAGACCGTCAAGGAGAAGTATGGCATCACGCCTGCCCAGTTCCCCGATTACCTCGGATTCATGGGCGATACGTCCGACAATATCCCGGGCGTGCCCGGGATCGGCCCCAAATCGGCCCAGAAGCTCCTCGACAGGTTCGGGTCGATGGAGGGCGTCTACGAGAACCTCGACCAGCTCAAGGGAAAGCAGCTCGAGAACGTCCGCGACAACAAGGACCTCGCGTTCCTGTCGCGAAAAATCGCCACCATCGTCACCGACCTGGATTTCGAGCTCGACGTCGATTCGGTCGCTTGGCCGGCTTTCGAGGTCGAAGCCGTTTCGGAGGCGTTCGGGGCCATACGCTTCAACGCGCATTTCGAAAAGCTCATGAAGCTCGTAGGGCAGGCGGGGGCGATGCCGGCCGGCGCCGCCCTCGAGATCCAGAAGCCGGTCGAGGGCGCCGACGGCCTCCCGCTCGTGGAGGCGGCGTTCTCCCGCGGCGAGCGCGTGAGCGTCGCCGTCGCGCGTTCGTTGCAGGAATCACTGTTCGGCACTGCCGTCTCGCTTGCAGTGGCGACGTCCGAGGGAGTGGCCGTGTTCGAAGGAGACGAGGCGCTCGGGCTGCTGGCGCGCATCGTGAAAGGCCATCCCTTCGCGGCGCTCGACGTCAAGGCCGCCCTTCACGAGGTGTATCCGATCGACTCGGGCAAGGAAGCGCTCGTCGGGGATGCGGAAGTGCTTTCAGCTGACGCGTTCGACGCGGCGCTCGCCGCCTACGTGCTCAATTCCTCTGCGGGCAAGTATCCGCTCGCCGGTCTCGTGGAAACGTACCTCGGCGCGTCATTGCCGGAGGCGCGCGATGACGCCGACGCCGTTTCCCTCGAGGCTCAGGCGGTGCGCGCGCTTGTTGACGCGCTGGCGTCGAAGCTCGACGAGGACGGTACGGCAAGCGTGTACAACGAGATCGACCTGCCGCTCGTCGGCGTGCTCGCGGTCATGGAGCGCAACGGCGCGCCCATAGACGTCGATGCGCTCGGGGAGCTCGGCTCGGCGACGCAGCTGGAGATCGACGATTTGAAGCAACGCATCTTCGGGCTTGCGGGCGAGGAGTTCAACGTCGATTCTCCCAAGCAACTCGGGCACATACTGTTCGAAGTGCTCGAGCTCCCGCATGGCAAGAAGACGCAGCGCGGCTACTCGACCGATGCGAAGGTCCTGAAGAAGCTCTCCGAAATCCACGAGCTGCCGGCGGTCGTGCTGCATTACCGCGAGTTCGCGAAGATCAAGTCCACCTACATCGACGCGCTGCCCGCCATAGCGCGGCAGTTCTCGGACGGGCGGGTCCACACGTCGTTCAACGAGACCGTCACGTCGACGGGGCGGCTGTCGTCGTCCGACCCGAACCTGCAGAACATACCCGTTCGGACCGATTTCGGCAGGAAGATCCGCGCATGCTTCGGAACGTTGCGCGATGGCGACGTGTTCCTGTCCGCCGATTATTCCCAAATCGAGCTGCGCCTGCTCGCGCACCTGTCGGAAGACGAGCATCTGGTGGCCGCGTTCAACTCGGGCGTGGACTTCCATGCGGCCACGGCGTCCCGCGTGTTCGGCGTGCCCGTCGAGGACGTCACGCCCCAGATGCGCAGCCGGGCGAAGGCGGTGAATTTCGGCATCGTCTACGGCCAGCAGGCTTTTGGCTTGGCGCAGAGCTTGGAGATCCCGATGGCGGAGGCCAAGGAGATGATCGACCGCTACTTCGAGGCGTATCCCGGCGTGAGGGCGTACCTCGACCGCGCCGTCGAAGAGGCGAAGGAGAAGGGCTACGCCGAGACCATGTTCGGCCGTCGTCGCCACATTCCCGAGCTGAACGCGCGCAATGCCGTCCAGCGCGGTTTCGGGGAGCGCACGGCCATGAACCATCCCATGCAGGGGTCGGCTGCCGACATCATAAAGATCGCCATGAACGAGGTGGCCCGCCGGCTCGAGGCGGATGGCTACGAAGCCAGGCTGCTGATCCAGGTGCACGACGAGCTGGACTTCTCCGTGCCTGAAAGCGAGCTCGACCGCCTGAGCGCCATGGTGAAGGAGGTCATGGAAGGCGCCGCGCCGCTCAAGGTCCCGCTTATCGCCGACATCAGCTGGGGCCCGTCATGGGCCGAGGCCCATTAATCGCGCCGCCCCGGTTGGGGTCACGGAACATCCACATTTGGCAGTTGACTTGCGCTTCTGCGCCCGATAATATACATCCTTGCGTTAAAAACGCAAAGTGCACAGATGGCACGTCCGCACCCTTACGTGTCGTCGTGCGGGAAATACTCAACGAACCAAGGAGTAAGTTCATGTACGCAATTGTAAAAACGGGTGGCAAGCAGTACAAGGTCGCAGCGGGCGATGTGATCAGCATCGAGAAGCTCGACGCCGAGATCGGCGCCGAGGTCGAATTGCCCGTCATCTGCGTCGTTGACGGTTCTGCCATCGAGGCCAACCCCGAGAAAGCCTCCGAAACCAAGGTTACGGCCGAGATTCTCGACCAGTACAAGGGCAAGAAGCAGCTCGTCTTCAAGTTCAAGAAGCGCAAGGGCTACAAGAAGCTCAAGGGCCATCGTCAGCAGCTCACCAAGGTGCGCATCACGGCTGTCGGCTCCGAGAAGTACGAGAAGTAAAGCCGCATTGCTGGCTACCGAGGAATAGGTAATAGAAAGGGGAGATAAACCATGGCGCATAAAAAAGGTCTTGGCTCATCCCGTAACGGCCGCGATTCCCACGCGCAGCGACTTGGCGTGAAGAAGTTCGCAGGCGAGTACGTGAAGGCTGGCAACATCATCGTTCGCCAGCGTGGCACGAAGTTCCATCCCGGCGAGAACGTCGGTCGCGGCAAGGACGACACCCTGTTCGCGAAGTGCGATGGCCATCTGGTGTTCACGCGCGGCGAGAAGCGTCGCATCCACGTGCGTCCGCTCGAGGCTGAAGAAGCTCAGGCGTAGAACGGCTATCGATAATCCGTTACTTGGCGTGCCCTCCAGTCTCTGGAGGGCACGTTTCATTTAGAATTGAGCCACTATGTTTGTAGACAAAGTCAATATTTTCGTGAAGGGCGGCGACGGCGGCGCCGGCTGCATGTCGTTCCGCCGCGAGGCCCATGTTCCCAAAGGCGGACCCGACGGCGGCGACGGCGGACATGGCGGAGACGTCATCGTCCAGGCGGATGCCAGCCTGTCATCGCTGATAGATTACCGTTTCAAGCATCATTTCAAGGCGCAGCGCGGCACGCACGGCAAGGGGAGCCGCATGCACGGCGCCCGCGGCGAGGACCTGATCCTGAAGGTGCCCGTCGGCACGGTCGTGCGCGAGTACGACGAAGAGACGAAGGAGACGGGCGAGATGATCGCCGACTTGGTGCGCGATGGGCAGAAGGTCATCGTCATGCCCGGCGGCGCGGGCGGTCGCGGCAACACGCACTTCGTCACGTCGACGCGCCGTGCGCCGGCGTTCGCCGAGCTCGGCGAGCCTGCGCAAGAGGGTTGGATCCAGCTCGAGATGAAGCTGATGGCGGATGCGGCGCTCGTCGGCATGCCGTCTGCGGGCAAGTCCTCGCTCATCTCGAAGATTTCCGCCGCACGGCCGAAGATCGGCAACTACCCGTTCACCACGCTCCAGCCGAACCTCGGCGTTGCGGTCTCGGGCGACTACAGCTTCGTGGCCGCAGACGTTCCGGGCCTCATCGAGGGCGCGCACGAGGGCAGGGGGCTTGGGCACGAGTTCCTGCGGCACATCGAGCGCACGGCGCTCATCGTGCACGTGGTCGACCTGACCGGCGACTGGGAGGGCCGCGACCCGCTCGAGGACTACGAGGTCATCAACCGCGAGCTCGCGCTCTACGCCGACGAGCTTGCGAGCCGTCCGCGCATCGTCGTCGCGAACAAGATCGACGTGCCGGGCACCGAAGAGGTGTGCGAGAAGCTCGCCGCGCGCGTCAAGGCCGACTCGATCGAGGCTGCGGGGGGAGACGAGTACGCCGACAGCCCCTTCGACCCGAAGCTCTATCGCATCAGCGCCCTGACCGGCGAAGGCGTCGAGGGCCTCAAGGCCGCCATAGCCATCAAGGTTCACGACCTGCGCGAAGCGGCGCGCCGCGAGCTCGCCGCCCAGGAGGAGTTCGACTACGTTTGGGAGCATCGCCGCCAGGCGCGCGACGCGAAGTTCGACGTCGTCCGCCTCTCGCGCCACGTGTTCCGCGTCGTCGGGCCGCGCGTCGAGCGCATGGTCGTGCAGACCGACTTCGACAACGAGGAAGCGGTCGCGTTCCTGCAACATCGCCTGAAGCGCATCGGCGTCGACAAGGCGCTCGACGAGGCGGGCGCGTGCGACGGGGACGAGATCCAGATTGTCGGATACGCGTTCGACTACGAGTCGACGCGTCTTGCCGAGGACATGTTCGAGGAATTGGAAGATTAGCGAAATGAAACGCTTGGTTGTGAAAATCGGTTCTTCCACGCTGACGACCGCCGAGGGCAGGGTGGACCATGCTTATCTCGAAACCCTGGCCGACCAGGTCGAGCGCGTGCGGGAAGCGGGGTGGCAAGTTGTCATCGTGTCGTCGGGCGCTATCGCCTGCGGGCTCGAATGCCTCGGCATGGAGAAGCGTCCGGACGATACGCCGAGCTTGCAGGCGGCGGCGTCGGTCGGCCAAGGCCTGTTCACGTCGGCCTACGCCGATGCGTTCGGCGCGCACGGCATGGTAACTTCGCTCGTGCTGCTCACGCGACGCGACACGGCGGACCGCCAGGCGTACCTCCATGCGCGCGACACGCTCAACCGACTGCTCGAGCTCGGCGTCGTCCCGATCGTGAACGAGAACGACACGGTCTCGGTCGAGCAGATCAGGTTCGGCGACAACGACACGCTCGCAGCGCTCGTCGCCTGCTTGATCAACGCCGACCTGACGATGATCTTGTCCGACGTCGACGGTCTGTACGATGGAAATCCCGCGCGTGACGCGACGGCGAAGCTCATCAGGAAGGTCGAGGTCATCGACCAGTCGATCGTCAACGTCGCAGGCGATGCCGGGTCTAAGATGGGTTCGGGCGGCATGGTCACGAAGGTCAAGGCCGCGCGCGTGCTCGCTGCGGCGGGCATCCCGCTCGTCGTGTGCTCGGGGCGACGCGAGGACGCCATCGTGGATGCGGCCGAAGGACGCGAGGTCGGAACGCTGTTCTCCGTCTCGCACCAGGCGCACGAGATCACGCCGCGCAAGCTGTGGATTGCCCTGGGCGACGCGTCGCGCGGGGCGCTCGTCGTCGACGCGGGTGCCAAGCGCGCGCTCGAGCGGCGCGGCAGCTCGCTGCTCGTCGTCGGCGTGGCGGGCGTCGAGGGCGATTTCAGCGAGAACGACATCGTCGACATCAAGGACGAGTCCGGCTACCTGTTCGCGCGCGGGCGCGTGTCTGCCGGCCGCGACGAGGTCGAGCTGGCAATGGGCAGGACGCACGAAGAGCTGCTGCGCAACCGCCTCCTCGCCGAGATGGCCGACAAGCCCCTCGTCCACCGCGACGATCTGATAGTGTTCGAATAACGTGTCGTGCGAGATGATGGGCTGGTGCGTTCCTGATGTCATGTGTTGTTAGCGAGCGGTTCGATACGATCGGAAGCGACGGGACACCCGTGCGTCTCGGCATAATGGGCGGCACGTTCGACCCGATCCACGTCGGCCACCTTGCCGTCGCCGAGGAAATGCGCGCGAAGCTCGGGCTCGACGCGGTGCTGTTCGTGCCCGCCGGAGCCCCGGTGTTCAAGAAGGGGCAGGACGTCACCGATTCGCGCGTGCGCGTCGACATGTGCAGGCTCGCCGTCAAGGGCAATCCGCATTTCGACGTGAGCACGATCGAGGTCGACCGCGAAGGCGACACGTTCACCGCAGACACGCTGCGCGAACTGCGCGCGTTTTTCCCGCCCAACGTCGAGCTGTACTTCATCGTCGGCTCCGACTCGGCGATCACCATCGGTAAATGGCGCAACGTCGCGGAAATCGCACAGCTCGCGCATCTCGCGGTGGCAGCCGGCCGCCCGGGGAGCGCAAGCAAGGAGGAGCTGGAGGTCGCCATCGCCAAAGCGGCTCCGTTCGACGCGCACGTGGTCAACGTCAGCTCGCTCGAGATCTCGTCGACCGCGTTGCGCAAGCGGCTGCGTGCCGGCGACCCGTGCCGGTACGTCATACCGGACGCCGTGCGCACCTTCATCCGCGAGCGCAAGCTTTACCAGGCTAAAGACAGTCGTCCTGTCGCCGGCGACGGCAGGACGGACGAACGCGGGGACGCCCTGTCGAAAGCCTTCTTCAAGGCGCGCAAAAAAGAGCTCGAGAAGCGCGTGAGCGAGAAGCGCTTCAAGCATATCCTCGGTGTGTCCGAGGCATGCGGGCAGCTCGCGGAAACGTACGGGGTCGATGTGCGCAAGGCGCGCCTGGCGGGACTCTTGCACGATTGGGACAAGGGGATGAGCGACGACGAAGCGCGACGGCGGGTCGCCGAGCTCGGGATGGTCGACCGGATCGATCCCTACATCGTCGAGAACATGCCAACGGTCCTGCACGGAATCACGGCGGCATGTGCGCTCGGACGCGAGTTCCCCTCGATTCCCGCTGACGTGCTCCAGGCCGTCGAGCGTCATACGACGGCGGCGGAGGACATGACGCCGCTCGACATGGTCGTCTACATCGCCGACGCCATCGAGCCGAATCGAAAATTCGGCCGCATAGACGAGCTCCGCTCGTGCGTCGGGGCGGTCAGCTTGGAGGAGCTGTACTTCAAAACCTATGAATATTGGGTCTTTCTGCTGTTCGAGCGCAGAAAGCCCCTCCATCCTGATACGATACGAATCTGGAATGCGTTCACCGCCCGGCAGGCGGCGCGCAAAGGAAAATAGCACGACGGACGACGGGTCCGCATGGGCATAGCGCAGCACGAGCTGCAGGGAAGGACATACGCACATGGCAGAGGAAACGAATCGAAACGCAGCATCCCTCACGTCGAGGGACCATGCCATCATCGCAGCGCGCGCGGCAGACGAGAAGAAGGCGACCGACATCGTCGTCCAGAACGTCGGCGAGCTCATCGGCGTCACCGACTACTTCGTCATCGTCACGGCGTCGAACAGCCGTCAGGTAAGCGCCATCGTCGACGCGGTCGAGGAGGCGGAGCGCCTGCAAGCGGGCATCAAGCCGCTCCATCGCGAGGAGACGCGCGACGGCTCGTGGGAGCTGCTCGACTACGGCAACATCGTCATTCACGTGTTCCAGCCCGAAACGCGCGAGTTCTATCGCCTCGAGGCGCTGTGGAACGATGCGCCCGTCATGGACCTCGCCGCCGAGGCGGGCATCACGGACGCCGTCTACTCGGACCGCATCGCCAATCTGCTCGGCGAGCGCGCTTCGGTGCTCGAGGAGAACCGTAAATCCGACGAGGACGACGGAAGCGACGAATAGGCGGAAGAATTAACCTTCTGTGAAGAAAAACTGACTCGAACAGGCACGCCGGCTGTCTTTTTCGACGGCCGGCGTGCTTGCATGTTTGGCATCGAATGCCTAGAATGGGGCAACCGACCGGAGCCTGAGCGAATTCGCTGGAAGGTTGTTGTTATGTCGGGTTTCATCTTGCGGGCCGTATGTCACGGCCATCGTCCGGCGCATCTCTCGGGGGTTCGTTACTACCAGCGAAGCTCCCTCGTTTCCCAGCTCCTTCGCGAGAGGGGCGTTTCTCGGTTCATCGTCGCCCCGCCCGGATACGGCAAGACGTCGCTCGCCATGGATTACGCCGAGACGATGATGAGCTTCGCGAACGTCATCTGGATCAACGGGCAGAGCCCCTGCTTCGTTCGCGATCTGGACGAAGGCGCGCTGGCCGCGTCGTGCCAGGAAGCCGACCGCTCGGTTCGGCTCGTCGTCTTCGACGACCTCCCGCATCTCGACGCCGCGCGCTCCGAGCGCTTCTCGCACGAGATCGACGAATTGCTGCAGTCGGATTGCGAGGTGATAGTGACGTGCGTTCCGGCAAACGACACGTTCGGGATTCTCCAGCGCGATCGGCTCAAGGTGAACGCGCGCGACCTGCTCCTCAACGACTACGAGCTCGACCTTGCCCGGACGTCGGACGAGCGGGCGCAGGTGCCGAGCAGCGAGGTGAGCCCTGCATATCGCATACCCGCCCTCGTCTGGGGCTCAAACGACGGCGCAGCCTCGTCGTTCGTCCTCAACAGCCTGAAGGGGGACGTCCCGTCCGAGCTGCTTCTCGTCATGGGCAGCGTCGCGGTGCTCCAGGAAGGGTCGTACGATGACCTGCTCGCGTTCGGGCCGGTCGACCGCGAGCTTCTGGCAGATGCCGTCCTCGACTACCCGCACCTTGGGTTCGACGACGACCTTGACAGGTTCCAAGCGTCCCCGTTCGACGTCGACGAGATAGCCGGAGCGCTGAAAAAGCGCTTGGACCTGCTGGTGGAGCGCTCTGTCTTCTCGTCGAAGTCCGAGCTCGTCTTCGCATGGGCGCAGGCGTTGATGGACGCCGGGAAACCGGGGAGGGCGTGCGATGTCGTGAGGACGGTATGCGCGCGGGAGCATCGTGCCGAATGGGTGTACGACAACGCGTACGATTTGGTGCGCGGCGGATGCTTCTACCCCTGCCTCAGGCTCATCGACGCGGCGTGGGACACAGCGCACGGATTCAAGCCGCGGCTCGCGATGCTGCGGGCGGCGTGCTATCACATGCTCGGCGACGATGTGGAGGCTGCGCAGCTGGCGAAGCGCTACGCGTTCTCGAACGGGGAAGGGGACGACATCGTCCTGTGCGCCTTGCTCCTGCTTGCACGCTATGCGCCGGGAATGCTCGGATGCCGTGCGCGCGACGAGCTCGGCCGCTACGAAAGCGGGTTCGGCGACGGCGTCCCGGACAACCCGCCCTTGTGGCCCTTGCTCGCCGCAGGCTGGCGCGCTTCGTGCGACGGGACGGAGCGCCTCGGGTCGTATTGGGTCTCCGCTCAAGAGGCGGGTGCTTGCCAAGATGGGCTGATCATACTTGCCATCTGGTATTTCGACCTTCTGGCGGAGGTCGCGATGGTGCCAGGCGGCACGGGTGGCGCGGGCGTTCAGCCCGGCAACGCGGAAATCGAGCGCTACGTCGCACGTTGCCTCGAGCCGGCGGACGGGCGCCTGCTGGACTACTTCGCCATCTCGGCGGGGCTGGCGATGGAGCGCGCCCATGCGCAGGGGCTTCCGCTCGAGGCGGGGTGCCTCGACGCGTCACGGCTGCTGCGCATGAGGCAGGCCGAGATGTCGGTGCTGTCCCAACGACGCCGGTTCGAGAGGGGCAAACGCGACGAACTGCTCCAACAGGACACGTGGATGGCGACGCACCCCGAGGCTCCCTCGGTCGGTCGCGGACTCTCGCCGATGAAGGGCGCGCACCTGAGCGTGCCCTTGCTGTCCGTGAAGGTGTTCGGCCGCTTCGAGGCGCGAATCGGCAGCGAGGAAATCGACCCGGCTTTGCTCAAGCGCCGCAACGTGCGCCTGCTCCTCGCCTTGCTGGTGTCGAATCTCGGCAGGGAGCTCCTTCGGGAATCCGTCTGCTCGTCGATGTGGCCGGAGAGCGACTCCGACACGGCGCGTAAGAACTTCTACAGCGTCTGGTCAAAGCTGAAAAAGGCCTTGACCTTGCCTGACGGCACATGTCCGTATCTCGTGCGGCATCAGATGGGATGCAGCCTCGACCACCGGTACGTGCGCAGCGATGCGGCGCGTCTCGACGACATTTGCCGTGAGCTGCTGTTCGGCCAGCCCGATCAGCATGCCTGGGGCGAGCTGTTCACCGAGCTCGACCGCGACTTCTCGAGCGACCTCATGCCGTCCGAATGCGAGAACCCCCTGATCCTGCGCGCCCGCCACGACTACAAGATGCGTTTGGTCGACGCGCTCGTCAGCGCGTCGGAGAGCAGCCTGATCTCGGGAAACGCCCAGTGGGCCGTATGGTTCGCCCGTTCCGCGCTCTCCCATGACCACACGAGGGAAGACGCTTACGCGGCGCTCATGCGCGCGCAGGTGGAGAGCGGCCAGCGGACGGCCGCCATGTCGACCTACCTGAAATGCCGGTCCGTTCTCGCCGAAGAGCTCGGCGTCGACCCGTCGCCGGCCTTGATGGCGCTTTACGAGGATTTGCTCGAAGGGGGCAACTCGTTCAAGCAGCATCCCATGCACGAATTCTAGCGTACGGGGGATATTGCGTGCTCATTGTCTGCAACCCAGGTGCAGATGGGATAGGCGGCAACCCCGTTATGCTAGAGTTTCTAACGATTGTTTTACGGCGCTCGGAAAAGGACGGCACGCTTTATGGCAGGTTTCCTCTCAAAATTGCTCTCGTTCGGCGAGGGTCGCCAAGTAAAGAACTACCAGAAGATCGCCGACCGCATCGGCGAGCTCGAGCCGGGCATGCAGAAGCTCGACGACGCCGAGCTGCGTGCGCTCACCGCTGCTTTCCGCGAGCGGCTCGATCGCGGCGAAGAGCTCAACAGCCTGCTGCCGGAGGCGTTTGCCGCCGTGCGCGAGGCTTCGGTGCGCACGTTGGGCATGCGGCACTTCGACGTGCAGCTCATCGGCGGCATGGCGCTCAACGACGGGCATATCGCCGAGATGAAGACCGGCGAAGGCAAGACGCTCGTATCGACGCTCGCAGGCTACCTCAACGCGCTTCCCGGCCACAACGTTCACATCGTCACCGTCAACGACTACCTGGCCCGTCGCGACAGCGAGTGGATGGGGCGCATCTACAACTTCATGGGCATGAACGTCGGCCTCATCCAGAACGGCATGCGCGCCGACCGCAAGAAGCCCGCCTACCTCGCAGACGTCACGTACGGCACGAACTCCGAGTTCGGCTTCGACTACCTCCGCGACAACATGGTCACGCGCGCCGACGGCCGCGTCCAGCGCGGGCACCATTTCGCCGTCGTCGACGAGGTCGACTCCATCCTCATCGACGAGGCGCGAACCCCGCTCATCATCTCGGGCGCTGGTACGGCCGCCGCAGACACGTACAACCAGTTCGCGCGCGCCATGGTCGGCTTGCAGCGCGACGTCGACTTCCAGATGGACGAGGCGAAGCGCACGATCAACGCCACGGAGGTCGGCCTCGAGCGCATCGAGTCCATACTCGGCATCGACGACATCTACGCCGATCCGTCCGGTGCGTTGGCGAACCACCTCCAGCAAGCCCTCAAGGCCCAGTTCCTGTTCCATCGCGACGTCGACTACGTCGTGACGAACGGCGAAGTAAAGATCGTCGACGAGTTCACGGGCCGCATCATGGAGGGCCGTCGCTGGTCGGAGGGCCTGCATCAGGCGGTCGAGGCGAAAGAGCACGTGCACGTGAAGGAAGAGAACCAGACGCTGGCCACCATCACGCTGCAGAACTACTTCCGCCTGTACGAGAAGCTGTCGGGCATGACGGGTACCGCCATGACCGAGGATTCGGAGTTCCGCCAGATCTACAAGCTCGAGGTCACGGCCATCCCGCCCAACAAGCCCGTCATCCGCGTCGACCAGAACGACCAGGTCTACCGAACCGTCGATGCCAAGTTCAACGCAGTCGCCGACGAGATCGCCGAACGCCACCACGCCGGCCAGCCCTGCCTCGTCGGCACCGTGTCGATCGAGAGCTCCGAGCGCCTGTCCCGCTTGCTCGACAAGCGCGGCATCGCCCATGAGACCCTAAACGCGAAGAACCACGAACGCGAGGCGCATATCGTCGCCCAGGCAGGCCGCGTCGGCGCGGTCACCATCGCGACGAACATGGCCGGCCGCGGTACCGACATCCTGCTCGGCGGCAATCCCGACGTGCTCGCGGACGACCTGCTGCGCAACCGCGGCTACAATCCCGACCTCGACACGGCGAAGGAAGCCGAGCTGCGCGCCACCGCCGAGAAGGCCCTCGAGGCGCCCGAGCCCCGCATCCGCGCACGTGCGAAGGAGCTGCTCGAGCAGCTCGACCAGTCGCTGGCGGTGACGCCGGAGGCGCGGGAGAAGGCCGTCGCGGAGGCGAAGGAAATCACCGAGAAGGAGCGCGAGCGCGTGCGCGCCGCCGGCGGCTTGCTCGTGATCGGCACTGAGCGCCACGAATCGCGCCGTATCGACAACCAGCTGCGCGGCCGTTCGGGACGTCAGGGCGATCCGGGCGAGACCCAGTTCTACCTCTCGCTCGAAGACGACCTCATGCGCCGGTTCGGCGGCGATCGCATGGACAGCATCTCCCGCATGATGGAGAAGACCCAACTGCCCGACGACCAGCCCATACAGGCGAGCATGGTGTCGAAGGCGATAGAGAACGCCCAGCATTCGGTCGAGGCCATGCATTTCGCGGCACGCAAGAACGTGCTCGAGTACGACGACGTGCTCAACCTGCAACGCACGGCCATCTACGAAGAACGCAACGCCATTCTCGACGGCAAGGACATGACGGACCGCATTCCGGAGATCATCGCGGACTGCGCGCGCGACGCCGTCCAGGAGAACTGCCCCGACAAGACGGCGAGCGACGAGTGGGATATCGCCGGCCTCGAGGCTTGGTCGACGTCCATGGCGGGCATCGACGGTTTCCACGTCGAAGAAGTCGATCACGACGACGACCCGGCCATCGTCGAAGAGGCCCTCGCGGCGTTCTTGACCGAGGTTTACGACTCGAAGGTCGAGATGCTCGGCGAAGACGTGATGAGGACCCTCGAGGCCCAGGTCATGCTGCGTATCATGGACACGCGTTGGATGGCCCACCTGCACGACATGGATTACCTGCGCGCCGGCATCGGGCTGCGCGCTTATGGTCAGCGCGACCCGCTGACGGAATACCGCGAGGAAGCATACCGAGCGTTCTCCCAGATGACGGGCAATATGTACGAAGACTACCTGCGTACGCTGCTGCGCCTGCAGGTTGCGACCCAGCCCCCTGCGATGGAGGAGGCGCGCGACCCGCTGGCAGGCAAGGTCACGTACTCGAACCCCGAGCAGGCGCTCGACGGGTCGAGCGGCGCAGGCGCGCCGGCGCCCGCGCGGAAAGCCGCCGCGCCTTCCCAAGGACCGCGCCCTGCGGAGGCGTCCAAGCCCAAGACCTACGTCAAGGACAAGGAAGACCCCTATGCGAACGTGGGTAGGAACGATCCCTGCCCATGTGGAAGCGGCAAGAAATTCAAGAAGTGCCATGGCATGTACCAGGACTAACCTGCCGTGACGAAACGTTGATTGCGAAGACCTGACCATATGGAACTGGATGCGAAGACAATAGCGAAGTTCGAGGCGCGCCTGCGCGACGCGCACGCGTTCCTGCACGTCGACGACAAGACGGCCGAGCTTGCAAGGCTCGACGAGGAGACGGCTCAACCGGGTTTCTGGGACGACACCGCCCATGCCCAAGCCGTCTCCAAGAAAGCGGGCAACCTACGAGAGACCATCCGCGAATACGACGAGGCGGCCTCGCTGCTGTCAGACGCCCAAGCGGCTTTCGAGCTGTCTTCCGAGGACGAGGCCTTCGCGCAGGAAGCGTCGGATGCGATCGAGCGCCTGTCCGCCATGCTCGATTCGCTCGAAGTGTCCTCGTGGTTTACGGGATCGTTCGACGACGGCGATGCCATTCTCACGGTCAATCCAGGTCAGGGGGGACTCGAGGCAAACGACTGGGCCGACATGCTGTTCAAGCTCTACACGCACTACGCCGAGTCCAAGGGCTGGAAGGTCCACGTGCTCGACGTGACGTACGCCGAGGGCATCGGCATCGACAGGGCGACGATCCAGGTCGAAGGCCGCAACGCCTACGGTATGCTCCGCTCCGAAGTCGGCGTTCACCGGCTCGTCCGCATCTCGCCGACCGACGACAAGAAGCGCCGCCACACGACGTTCGCCTCCGTCGAGCTCTTGCCGGTGCTGCCCGAGGACATCGAGGTCGACCTCGACCCCAACGACGTCCGCGTCGACGTGTACCGTTCGAGCGGCCCGGGGGGACAGTGCGTGAACACGACCGATTCGGCGGTGCGCCTGACGCATGTGCCCACGGGCATCGTCGTAACGTGCCAGAACCAGAAGTCGCAGCTCCAGAACAAGGAGGCGGCGTTCAGGGTGCTGAAATCGAAGCTGTACGAGCTCGAGGAGCAGAAGCGCCAAGCCGAAATCGACGAGCTACGCGGCGAGCGCATGGAAAACTCGTTCGGCAGCCAGATCCGCAATTACGTTTTGTACCCATATCAACTGGTGAAAGACTTGCGCAGCGGCGTGGAGACGGGCAACGTCGACGCCGTGCTCGCAGGCGAAATCGACGAGTTCGTCATTGGGTACCACAAGTGGAAGGCCTCTCAGTAGGACGCCACGTCCACCTTCGTGTTCGTCGATTTGAACAGCTTGTAACCTCGCGCATCGCGTCTTATGGGGTTTCATAGCTTTATCGGCCATCTGAAACCCCCTAGACCAATCGAAAGATTGCGCCGTTGTACAATGGGCGCGCAAGAGAGAAAGGTGCGCCATGGGTTCCGAAAAGCTGA